>JANNCG010000863.1:0-12478 GCA_031386385.1 Myxococcales bacterium | reverse complement strand
GACGACGCAAGCGCGACCCTTCGGGTCATCTTGGAGCAGGTCAGCACAGCGTCGGCGGCGGCAGAGTCCGTCCGTGTGGTCGACGAGGCGCTCAGCGCAGCAGCGGGATCCTTTCGGATGCACGACAGCGAGAGTCAGGTGGTGATTGACCAGCTGCAAGACCTGACGCATTCGCTTGGGACTGAGCTACTCAAAGCGCAAGAGCTTGTCGCTCGCAACCCCTCGTCTCGTGATGCGGTACAAGCCGCGCTGGCACAGCTGGCGTTGGCCGCACAGGCGACGAAGTTGTGAGTGATTCGTCCATGGACGAAGAGCTTGTCGCGCTCTTTCGCGAGGAGGTCATGCGTCGAGAAGTTGCGCTGCGCGCGGCACATACCGATTCAAACGCGGCGCTGAGGAGTCTTCACTCTCTGAAGGGATCGGCGTCCATGATGGGCGCAAAATCTCTCGCAAAACAGATCGCTTCTCTCGAAGTGTGGGTAAAAACAGTTGGGGTCACCCAGCCCGACGCTCTATGGAACCATCTGCAGCTGCTTCTTGATCAAGAGCGGATCTCGACACCTCCGTTAGAGCC
Organism: Myxococcales bacterium; assembly: GCA_031386385.1. GTDB lineage: Bacteria > Myxococcota_A > Polyangia > Polyangiales > JANNCG01. Next base: position 11,904 of record JANNCG010000863.1, on the reverse strand, counting down.
AAGCAGCGAGCGAACAAGCAATCGACCCACACAAGTTGCAGCAAGTACATCCAATGTACTATATTCTTCGGTGCGAGCCAGCAGGGTCTCTTCGGAGCCGGGGGCCATCGCTGCGGCGGAGCCATCCGCGGGGTCCGTCTATCCAAAGTCGGCCATCGATTTTGAGATCCGCGAGTTTTTCGCAAGCGAATCACGTGCCAGGATGCAGCACTTCGCAGACGCCCTCGCGCGCGCACGGGTGCAGGGTGGGTCCCTGGACGCGTTGCGAGAGAGCTTCACGCACATCCACGCTGTCAAGGGTGGGGCGTTAACCGTTGGATTCATGGTCATGGCCCAAGGCGCACACGCCATTGAGGCCATCCTGCTCGGAATGCTCGAGCAACAGCAACTGCTGTCCGACAACGTCTACAACAATCTAGGTCACGCCGCAGAGCTTCTCTCGGTCGAGCTCGCGGTTCTTGAAGAGTCCGAGCGCCTCGCACAGCAGATCACAGAGACGATACGGACAGTGGGCTCTCCGCTTACGGCGCGAGCACCTTCGCTCAGCGGGCCTGACAAGCACAGCGGTCCAGAATCCTCAAAGGTCGATGCGGTTCGAATTTCGAGTGAAGATTTGCTGGAGGTTGAAGAGCGGCTCGCGGATCTTCTTTTGCTAAGTGAGCGCTGGTCTTCAGCTAGCGCGAGCGACGCTGCGGTGCAACAGAGGCTGCTGACGTTGATCGAGAAAGTGGACGATGCCACGCGAAGACTCGGACCGCCACGTCCCTGGGGTGTGACCCAAGACACGCTCGATCGCTTCGCGCGGATCTCGCACGAGCTACGGGACTGCGCGACGGTGATCGACGCCGAGTCGTACGCCAATGCCCGTACGAGCGATCAGCTCGCGACCATGGCGGCAAGCAGTCACGACTCGATGCAGCGGCTGAGCTTGGTGACTTTTCAGTGGGTCTGTGAGCGGCTGCTACCGGTGATCGATGCGACGGCGTTGGCGACTGCAAAAGAGGTCCGCGTTGAGCAGAGCGGGTCCACGGTGACACTCCCGCGCAGGATTGCCGAGCGTCTTGTCGAGCCGCTTTCACAGATCGTGCGCAACGCGGTGACTCATGGGATCGAGGCACCGAAAGCTCGGATCGCCTGCGATAAACGCTCAAACGGGACGCTGAAGCTCACAGCGACCAGCACAAACTCGATTCTTTGTTTGACCGTCGAGGACGACGGAGCGGGGATTGATCTTCAGACCGTCTCAACGAGAGGCCGAGCCCTCGGCCTGTCACCGAGTCCGGGAGGCAGACCCTATGAGCTGCTATTTTTTCCTGGTTTTTCTATGCTGGATCGTGCCGATACGCTTGCGGGTCGGGGTGTAGGCTTGGACTTGGTTCGACGCGAGGTGCTCGCGCTTGGGGGATCGGTGTCGGTGCAGTCGAGCAAGGGCGAGCGAACGTCGTTTACCGTTGAGATTCCGGTTCGTTCGGCGCTGCTTCGGGTGCTCATCGTGAGCGATGGTGGGGTGCGAGTCGCGATCCCGATTGAACACGTTTTGCGCGTGCGAACCATCGAGTCACACGAGACCCCTGCAGCGCTGAGCGACTGGCTCTCACCTGGACTTCCGGCCCCAGCGTTGCGCTCTGGCGCCCAGAGAATGGGCGTTGAGCTCGCGATCGATTCAACGGCAACCCTACTTATTGAGGTGCACGGAATAGAGCAACCGCGCGAGGTGCTAGTTCGCCCGATGCCAACACTGCTCGCAGGCTGGCAACACTGGCTTGGCGCGATCATCGACACAGACAACGCTGTTATTTTAGTCGCAGCGGTGACGATGTTTACGCAGCCTTAATGCTTTGCTGGTTAGCGCCGGGGGCAATGGCCGACAGACGGACGCGCCAGGTCGCTCAACCGAACCCGTAGCTGCTCGGCGATGGCGCCCTCACGATCAAAGAGGTTGTGCCGTTCAAGCGGGTCACGATCGAGCTGAAAAAGCTCCCACGCGTTGCGTGAGCCGTCATGGAGAAGCTTCCACGGAGGAGCAATGAGCGCCACACTTGTCGCCCGCAAATCGCCTGCGGGAGAGACATCCGCGAACACCGACCCGCGCCACGGGATGCTCGCCTCGCCGCGTGACTGAAGAACGGGGATAAGCGACCTTGCCGCAGAGCGCAAAGTGGGGAGCCGACCGACATAACCCAGAAGCGTTGGATACAAATCCATCAGCGAAACAAGCGAGTTTCGCGCGCCCGCGACGACCCCTGGCCCCCGCACAGCAAACACCACGCGAAGAGCCTCTTCGTGCGCGTCGTAAGAGTGAAAAAACACCCCATGCTCGCCGAAGGCTTCACCGTGGTCACTCATCACCACAACGATCAAGGGACGGGCCCGCGCGATCACATCGAGCGTGGGCAACAGTCGACCCATCGCTCGATCTGCGTGGGCAATCTCTTCGTCGTACCGATCGACGGCCTCGTGACCAAACTCGACCGGTGTGCTGCGATCTGTGTAGGGCTCGTGGGGATCTACCAAGTGAACCCACGAAAAAAATGGGTTGCTCCGACGCGCCGCTTGCTCGATCCAATTGCGGGTGTGATCGACGGTCACCATCGCGTCGTCTTTGAAGCCGGCGCCCTGCTCAACTTGCGCAAAACCCTGAAAAAATCCAGCGGTTAACCCAAAGTACGAGGTGTTGGTAAAAGCCGAAGTGTCATACCCCTCCGACTGCATCATCTCTGCGAGCAGCTCGTTGGGGTCACGCAACGGTGGAAACTGCACATCTCTCCCCCAGCACAAACTCGCAGGCGCGCGACCGGTAAACGCACTTGCAAACGAACGCACGGTCTGTGGCGCTACGGCGTATGCGCGATCAAAGCGTGCCGCGGTGCTGACAAAATTCTCAAGGTTGGGCGTGGTCCGACGACGATAGCCATACACGCTGGTGTGATCGGGGCGCACGGTGTCGATCGAAATGATGACAATCGAAGGGTGCGACGACGCTGGCGCGACAAAGGGCGCTGGGCGATCTTCTTGGGGCGCTGGGGCGTCAAAACCTGAGCAATTCTCATCCAGCCCGTTGCCTGCGATCTCACGTGCCATGGGGTTAAAATTGCCGTCGTGGTCATTGCAGTCGCCGCCGCCAAAATACCGGCCGTAGCCGTCATGGTCGCGGTCACTCCATTGCTGCAGCAACGCGACGCTCTTGCCCGCCAAGGACTGTGGAGCGGTGAGAGCGCCGAGAAGCTTTTGCGATTCGTTGAGTGTTTTCGCAGACCAAATCAGACCCATCGCCAACACAGCGGTGCTCAACCACAACACCGCACGCGGGAGCTTGGGTGTGCGCCGAGCGTCAAGCATCACAAACGTCGCGAGGCCAGCGGCTAGCAGCAACCAGGGTCGAAGCTGCAGTCGTCCGACCACCTCGTGCTTTAACGTCACCAACACGAGCAGAGCAATGAGCGCGCTTGCAGAGACGATCCCAAGCAGCGCCCCGGGAGTCCATCGGGTGCGGTACTTTTGTGCGACTCGTGAGGCCCAGTCGCCCACGATCGCCGCGGCACAGACCCCCAAGCCCATCGAGACAACTGCCACAACGAGCAAAGAGAGTGCAGCGAACAGGGGAGTGCGAACATTTCTTACAACGCTGAGCGATAGACGAACACCCAGCCCAGCGGCCGTGCTCATCCCGACAAAGCTCATGAGCAGTCGCTCAGTCAGCGCGGGGTTGATGGCGAACCAACGCTGAGGACCTGCCTGAAAAAATCCAAGCAATTCTCTCACTCGCGCGCGCCGAAGCAGCGCCGGTGCGGCCACCGCGTACAGCACGATGATCACCCCCACTGTGGTGGCACAAAACAGACTGCCGTACATCAGAAGAAGGCGAGTCTCGCGAAAGCTCCAGTCCATGTGAGGCAGGCGCAGCCAAGTAGCAAACGAGTCAACGAATCCAACCAACGAGCCAATGAGGATGCCTAGAAAAATCCTCCACCGCGCGCGTTGTGCGTCGGTGACCGCCGGCAACACCGAACGTCTACCGGTTTGACCGGCGCTCAATGAAACAGGCGTGGCTGTGTGAATCGGGCTCGAAGACACGGGACGAGATGGGTGAAGTATGGCAAGAATTGGGCAAAGTATGGGACGTTATCGCAACCTTGAGGACACTCCACACCACCGCACGATCCGCGGCCTGCTCAAGTGGAGAATCGAGCATATTCGCAGCAGCAATGCGAAAAACAAGAACCTCCCGGGCGCGCCGTACCTGCACAACGACGGGGCGCTATTGCAAGGAGCGAAGAAAAATGCGCTCACGTGGATTGGTCACGCAAGCTGGCTGGTGCAGCTGGCGCAGAAGAGCTTTGTGATTGATCCCATTTTGAGTGAGCGGATCGCGATGACCATTCCACGACGGGTGGCGCCAGGACTCACGGAGTCAACTTTGCCTTCGTTGGACGCGCTGCTCATCACGCACAATCACCGAGATCATATGGATGCGCCCTCGATTCGCTTGCTGCTCAAGCGCGATCCAAACGTGTTGGTGATCGTCCCGGCGGGATTGAAGAGCTGGGTGTTGGGGCGCGGGCACAAGAACTGTGTCGAGCTTGAGTGGTGGGAGTCGGTGAAGGTGGGGGATGTGACGGTGACGTTTGTTCCGAGTCAGCATTGGTCGCGAAGAAGTGTGGCAGACGAGGACGAGACGCTCTGGGGAGGGTATGTGCTCTCGGACGGCACAACGAGCGTGTATCACACAGGAGACACCGCGTATTTCACTGGATTTTCGCTGATAAAATCTAAAATGTCCGCTCCGACACACGCGCTGTTGCCCATCGGTGCGTACGAGCCTCGGTGGTTTATGGGCTCACAACACATGAACCCCGAAGACTCAGTGCAAGCGTACCTTGATCTGCAAGCGACGCACTTTCACGCGATGCACTGGGGGACGTTTGAGCTCACCGACGAGCCCTTCGACGAGCCTCCCAAATTTGTGCGCCGGCTGTGGACCGAGCGTGGACTCAATGAGTCGTTGTTGCACATTCCTGCTGCTGGAGAGACCTGGTGGCTATGAACTCAACGGACACACATACTCGCTTCAACACTGGAGTCCATCAGCTCGATCACGCCCTTCACAAGCTCACTCACCAAGTCGAGTGGTCGTGCAATGACGCGGACAGCGCGCATGACTTTCAGCACGTGTTGCGTGTCACGCACAACGCGCAGCGCATCACAGAAAAGGAGCACGGTGATCCGTGGGTAAGCGTGACCGCAGCGTGGCTGCACGAGCTGTTTAACCATCCCAAAGGGCACCCAGAGTCGCGTATGAGCGGTGCAGTCTGTGCCGAGCGCGCGGCGACACTGTTGAGCGCGCAACACTGGGACACAAGCGTTGTGGCAAAGGTCGCAGAAGCCATCGCAGAACATCCATTTTCACTGGGAAAAATCCCCACGACTCTTGAGGGCAAGATCCTTCAAGACGCCGATCGACTCGACGCCATTGGTGCCATTGGGATCGCGCGCTGCTTTGCCACGACCGCCAGCATGAAGCGGCCGTTTTATCACTTCGAAGATCCCTTCGCCGAGCACCGCGAGCTCGATGACAAAAACTATGGGCTCGATCACTTTGCTGCAAAGCTCTTTAAGCTCGCGGGGTCCATGCACACACCCACAGCGCGTGCTATGGCTGTGCAGCGAGATGCGTACATGCGTGAATTTCTCAAACAGCTTGGAGACGAAATTGTTTAGCCCTCGCGCTGCGCTTTTCGCGCTGGGGATAACTCATTTGCTATGTGCGACGGTGACAGGCTGCACCACCCGCGAGATTGTCTATGTCGTGCAGCAGCCAAACGGCGCCACACACGCGACAGCGACCACCACGGTGATGCTCAACTGTGAGCCAATTTGCAGACAGAGTTATAACTCGTGCCGCGTCGGGTGCCGTCCCCAAGCATGGTCACCCAACATGGGCGCCATCGAGAATGCCTGCGAGCATGACTGCGATTTCAACCGGTTTAGCTGCGAGAGCGAGTGCCGTCAGTCCAACCGCAGTAGCGCGCAAGCAAACGTGGTTGCTCGATAGCGTACGCAGCGCTCAGTTCAGCTCAGTTAAAAACGTCGATCCCGATCGCGTCGAGCTCAATGGGTGAGCGCTCGCCGGTTTGACCACAACCACCTTGGTTGCACTCAGCGGCAGGTCGCGCGGCGACAAGGGTACCGACGAGCGCGGCGCGCTTTCCGTTGACGTCGCGGGGAAGAAAAAAGCTGTGTCCGTGCATGACGACGTGCGCTTGTGTGGCCTCATCGCGAAGCTCCATCCAGCAGCCCATGTGTTGACACACCGCGACGATCTGGCCCTCAACTCGCAGGGTTTGCGTCCGATGCTCGTCCGCGTGCTGCTGAAGCGCGCCAAGCGTCACACGGGTCGCATCGGGTGCGAGGGCCTCGCCAAAGTGCCTGGTGCCGCCGGGTTGTGCGGGCCCTGTCGGCGGCGCGGTCTGTCCCTGCGCGAGTCCGTGACCCTGCTGCGGTTGTGTGGGTTGGGGAGCCCCGCTCGCAGTTGAAGGGGTGCCAGTCGTTGAAGGGGACACCACCGGCATCGCGGGTTCGGGCTTCGAGCAGTGAAGGGCCAGGGCACTGAGGGCTGTGGCAATGAAAACTATCCGTCGCATAATGGGCGGTATTACCATACTCTTTGGACAAATGCAGCGTCCCAGCGTGATCGATCGAGTCCCCTCCCCAGCGACCCTCATGCTGGTCGCGCTCTCGGCGTGCACACCGAGAAATTTGATCCCAGCTGACGCGCAGACCGATGCGGCCAACAGCTCGATGGACGTCCCCGCTGTGCTCGAAGATCGCCCAATCATCTCGTTGGACGATCGGCCTGCGGTGGGTCCCGACGCGATGGGTGATCCCTGCGCGACGTTTGCTATGCAGACGGATGACTCGCTGGTGATTGAGCAGCTGGCGCAGTGCGTTGGGCGTCCAGAGGTGACGGATCAAGCGGCACGAATGGCCATCAGCACCGCGGTCGCGTTGGTGCGCAGCCGGGGCGGGTTTCCAGCGAGGACGGCACGGACCACGACGTTTGTGTACGTGCGTGACGCGCAGTTTGATCTTGAAGACGACGCGCGCTCAGCGGATGAAGACTTCGCTGAGACGCGCAGGGTTGAGCCGCTGTCGGTTGTGGGCGAGTTTAACGGTTGGCGCGCGAATGCCAATCGGATGGTGCACCGAGGGCATGGGTTATTTACGATAGAGCTTCCACTGGAGGTGACGGCGGAGGTGCGGTGGGGCTACAAGTTTACGGCCACCACTGGGGGCGGGCAGACGGTGTTTTTTAGCGACCCGCAGTCACGGCGATTTCAGTACGACGCCAATGGTCGCATCTCGTTTGTGAGCGGCTCGCCGACAAGCGGTCACCTTGAAGCGCTCAATAACGTTCGCTCAGTACGTTTTGCGCGCGGGAGAACGCTGTATGTTTATCTGCCTCCGGGGTACGAGCAACAACCGGCGACCCGCTACCCGGTCTTGTACATGCACGACGGAAACAACATTTTTGACCCCGCGCAGCCCCGAAGCGCGCCGTCGAGCTGGGACGTGGATGCGACAACGGACACAGAAATCGCAGCCAATCGTATCAACCCTTGCATCATCGTGGGGATCGAGAACAGCAACGAGCGCTTCGATGAGTACACGCACAACATGGACCGCGTGAGCGGAAACCTCGTCGGGGGCGCGGGACGCGAGTATTTAAATTTTATCACGCAGACCATCAAGCCCATGATGGATGCACGCTTTCGCACACGACCCGAGCGAGAGAACACTGCGATTCACGGCAGCTCACTCGGCGGGTTGATCTCGTACTACGCCGCGCTTGAGCAGCCCACGGTCTTCTCGATGTTCGGCGGAATGTCGTCCACCTTTGGCTGGGGATCTTTTGGCGGCGGGACGGACACGATGCTCGCTCGGTTTGCGATGGCGGGGATGATTCCTCAGCAAAATACCAGGTACTTTTTGGACTCGGGCGGCGGGCCTGGTGCGGGTGGATCGTGTGTAGGGATGGCGGCGGACAGCGCGACGGATAATTTTTGCGAGACCACGGCGATGAGAGATCTGCTCGTGAGTCGGGGTGTGCGGACGTTTGTGCAGGATCCCAACGCGTTGATGATCACCCCCGCAGATGCCAACATTGAACACTTCGTCGAGCTGGGCGCGCCGCACAGCGAGCTCGCGTGGTCGCGACGATTTTATCGCGTACTGCGGTTCTTTTTTGGGCGACGGTGAGCGACTACGCTATCGCAGGGCATGGAGATTTGGGCAGAAAGCGGTAGTAGAGACTCCAACGAGCCTTCAACCATTGCCCTCGAACGGTCTACGCTTACTGAACAAAATGACACCAGACCGAATTTATCCCACGTATCGGCAGATCAAAGCTCGTCCGTTGCGCAGAGTACGGCACATTTGCGCCATCCAACGATCGTTCGCCACACATTGTCCGCAAAATCAACTGCTTTCCAAGGCTGGTGAGCGCGACATTCGCATCCTTGAGGACCCCACGCTCGACCGACACCACTTCGAATGATTGACCGCGCACCTGGATGCGCATCTGCACCGGCGGGTACATCGGCGCAGGACCGCCCGCCAGATAAACACGACAGCTCTCTGCATGATATAACCCATCATTGATGACGCCTCTCGATGGCTCTGGCGCAGGTTGCCGCACCACAGTCACCTCGGCCATTTCTACGGGAGCCGCGAGCTGATTGCATCGAGGCGGAGCACCAGCCATGCAACACTCCCCACAGCCCATCGGCACACAACGTGCGCTAGACTCACAGCACTCTTGATCGTCTGGACAAATGATGTCTGCGCACCGGTTGGGCGGCTGGCAGTTGACGACGGTGTTGCATACCGGTCGTCCTGGCATCGAGCAAATACACTGCTGACAACGATCCTCCGAGACCCAAGCCCGCCCCAAGGGAATGTCCGACCCATCAGGAGCCCGACAGCTCATCGGCGGGGGACATTCACCCTGGTTGCAGGTCACTGCTCCAGCGAAGTCACAAGTGCAGGTTGCGTTGCATGGACCCACAACAACCGTTGAACCCCGAGCAATCACCAAGCCACTATCGGTGAGACACCCGCCAAACTCCCACCGATCAGGCGGTGGTGGACCGATGTCGGCGATCCCTGGTCGATCAACGGTGCTTGCATCACTGCTCGTTGCGTCACCACCGGACACCATCGAGGAGCAACCAATGGACGCATTCATCGCTGCCAGACAGAGGATCACGTTATGAAGACGGCTTGTTGTCGGGTACATCATGGCCGTCATCTCAAGCACGATTCAGGCCAGCCTGAGTCACGTTGCTTCGCGTGGACTCCCAGGTAAAATACAGGGGACAACCAGCAGACAGCGTCGAGCCGCTTGGCACAATTCGACACAAACACAAAGGTAGTCGGAGGCACGGTCGCTGTAGTGGACGACGAACGCGCAACCCAACAAGCGCGAGCCGAGAGGGACACGTGTCGCTGTTAGCCAGGTAGGGCGCGAGTCATCGTCTCAAATTTATTGAGACGTTTCGTCTGTGATCGTGGGAAGGACATAGTCACATGCGACACACAACGCGGATGGATCGCGAATCTGCTCGGTGGCGTAGCATTGGGACGTCTCTTGCGAGTGGCGAGCCCCGAGAACCGGGTTCGTGCAGTCGTTCGGGGCGAACTTGCGGGACATCGCGCGAATTCACAAATTCGAAAAGGTGCCGCTTGCTGCAAACAGACCAAGCACACTGATCAAAGGTGTCGCAGGGCGCAAAACGCGATCAAAGCGGTACATAGCTGTGTTGTCACGAACGGGCGTGGACTTTTGTTGCACCAGGGACAACGCTTTCGATCGATATAACTGAACGTCAAGCTGCTCCTCGCGTAGAGCGAGACGGTGTTGCGTTGGATTCTTCTGCGATGGAGCTGCTCTCGCTGGCCTACGATCTGCGGAATTTGTATGGGCACCGGGCGTCTATTTTTGGCCTTCCCGCGCAGCGAGAGGTGGGTGAGCGATGGCCAGTAGAGGCACTCAGACTCGTGACCGATGCATCACGCACGATTACCGTGAGACGTGAGGACGGGACCGAAGAGACCGTTCGGAGCGCTCCGGTGCGATCCACAAGCGACAATGGAGCAGAGGCTACGCTTGAGGACGTCTCGATTGTGGATGGGGTGTTGTGCTTCAGCGTGCACACGACGCTGCGGACGGGCTTTGCGCCGGCCGATGGCACGATGGCGGTGCGGCAATCGCAGGAGTGGGGGATGTTTATTCCGATAGATCAGAGCCGCGCGCCCCTCGGAATGTCGTCACGAAGCACCATCGATTCGTGGGGGACAGTGACGGTGAGTGGGCAAGCTCTTCGCAGTCACCTCGTGGGCGAGCGGGCAATGCGCGTGCGATTTACCGAGGTTCAGTGATGCGTTGGTGGTGGCCTAATTGCGCCACCACGTGCTCAAGTGCGCACCCGGCGTCAGCTGATCCAAGACGCTCCCCAGATCGACTGCTCACGCTTGTCTACGTCCAACCGACCTTTTTGGGTATCCGACCACAACAAACGCAACCCGATCGGTCCAACCCGACGAGCGTCCGCAGACATCCAACGTCCACGCCGTAGACACTAAAACGTCTGCGCCGTGGACACTCAGTGTCTACGGATGGCAGCGCAGCGAGCGCGACGCGTTGCTCCCGTGAGCGACGTTCAGCTGCGTGAACGTGAACTTCAGTTCGCTACCGAATAGCCAAACCAATCTCCGCTGAGCGCTCCATCCAATCGCCTGGCGACCGCGCCATTGACGCCACCAACGCTGCCATAATACAGCACGACTGTGCCAGCATCTGTCCGGCCTGCTGGGTCCGTCCGCGGCGCGCCAAAGACTACGTCGTCGAAGCTGTCGCCGTTGACATCTCCTGTGCCTACCACGGACAGCCCGAAGTTGTCATCGCGCTGAGCACCCTGAAACACTCGAGCGCTCATGGACAATATGCCTCTCGCGCTCCCGTGATAAACATTCACAGCTCCGGCCTCTCGGGTGCCACCTTGACCCGCTAATGGTGCTCCAACTACCAGGTCACCAAAGCCGTCTGCGTTGATGTCTCCAGCGCGCGCCAGGGCCATCCCGAAAGAGTCTTGCTCAGCCTGCGCACTCAGCATTTGAGCCATCCCGGCCGGAATGCCCGTGACCCCTCCGTGCCACAGCATCACAACGCCCAAGGGGCTGTCGCGAGCGTCAGCATGACCCGGAGCCGATGCGGCCAAGTCGCTGTATCCGTCGCCGTTGACATCCCCTGCGCCCACCGCCACGAAGCCAAACAGATCGTCCGAGTCGGCACCCACTAACTCGCGATTGGGCAGCATCGAAATCCCTCCAACACTTCCGTGAAATACGCTTACGCGTCCGGCGTTGCTTCGTCCGTTAGCGTCCGCATTGGGTGCCCCAACAACCAGATCGCTGAATCCATCACCGTTGACGTCGCCGGCGCTCGCGACAGAGCGTCCAAAATTATCGTTGGCTGCGAGCCCTGTGAGAACCCGCACGGCCGCAGGACCAATCCCAGCAACACCACCGTGAAAAATGCTCGCCGTACCAGCAGGGATACGTAGTGAAGTGGGTGCACCGACGACAAGATCCCCGTAGCCATCGAGGTTGAGATCGCCCGCAGTGGCGAGGGATCCTCCAAAACGGTCACTCGCGTTTACCCCTTCAAGAACCGCTGAAGCGATCGCTGAGATTCCCATCGAGCTGCCATAAAAAATACTCACAGACCCAGCATTCACCCGCCCACCGCGATCCGCGTTGGGGGCACCTACAGCGAGATCGCCAAACCCATCACCATTGAGATCTCCAGCACCAGCAACCACAGATCCAAACTCATCGTCGTTGCTG
>JANNCG010000826.1:0-4098 GCA_031386385.1 Myxococcales bacterium | reverse complement strand
CTTACAGCCCCTCGAGAAGTCGCATCGGTCGCTTTGATTCTGGCAGAGGAGCAACACAGTCTCGGGTCACAGACATCTGTCTTTGGGTTGGGTGGCTCGCAACGAACGCGGACGACGCAGTTCTTACAATCAACGCATATGAGGTACGCTGATGGGCTCTCCTGTTCCATTGATTCCGATCACGTCGACACTCGACGACACCCTTGTGGATCGCACCGTGAGCGGCACCGTCGGAGCTCGCTGGGCGCGGCAGATGGCATTTCTACACTGCCGAGCGGTGCAACCCGTTGCATCCCTCGCCCTGTACGGACTCGATCTAGGCACTCTCGAAGCAACTGTGAATATTCAGTACCGACGAAGCCCTGGCTGTCGGGCAGTGCTGCTGAGTGTCCTTCCGGGGTTCGACGGGATCGACGGCGGAAGACCCAAGGGCCACTTGGCGATTCTAAGTTTGACCCTCCCCACTGCAGTCACAGTGATCCTAGCAGATCGTTTTGACGGAACCCGCACCGTCCCTCAGCAGAGTCCATTTCGAGCATCGCGCTCTGCGGTCCAACAGTTCGCTGTTCTCGATGTGTCGGAGCTAAGTACTGAGAGCATCGTTGATATTCGGGTCTCGATCGATGACGCAGGAGGCGCCAACTTGCACGGTGGTTTTGCACAGATTCATCTGATCGAGATGCCACTCGACGAAGTGAATCCCGGGGCTAACGAGCCGGGTGTGCTCGTGAACTGGCCGGATCCGCGCAATCGGCTTGAGGATGGAAATCTAACGACCTCCACGGGTATGCGCAGACTCCTTCATGCGGAGCTGTCAGCTGCCTACGAGTGTCGTCCACACTGGCAAATTGCAACCTACGAGAGCTCAACCCTCTCGTTTATTTCATGGATGACACTCTCGGCGGCCTTCGCCCCCATCAACTGGAGCGGAACTCTCGGCTCCTCCCTTGATCCCACGTTTGTCCTGCGAGCAAAGAGGCTCTACAACGTAGTCGACGGGGACCTTCGCACCTTGCGCGTTCGCTACACCGGCAGCGCTGGCGGACAGCTGAAGCTCAAACTCACTGCGAAGGGCAAAGCTACGCAAACCACGACGTTGACCCTTGGCGCGCACGTAGGTGCCGATTTTGTCGAGGCGAAGGTGAACGTCGTGGTTCCCACCGACGGAACCGACCAGGAGGTGGCGATCCAGTTCGAAGCCAGGACAAACAATGCGGACCACTATCTCTTCATCTCCTCCATCGCCCTCATCGGCGCCTACGAAATGCCCAACGAGGTGCCTGGCGATCTGCGTCTCACAGAATCAGCCAAACCACGCATCACCGAAGACTCACTCAACCGAATCACGGAGTAACCAACAAATCCATCATGGCCAATCAAAAGATCACCCAACTCATCGTCGCCGATACCCCCGCAGACACAGACCTCGTCGAGCTTGTGCAAAACGTCGCCGCCGAACCGCGATCACGCAAAGCCACCATCGCACAACTGCGCACCGGCGTGCTCAAGTCCTCTGCAACCGCCGAGCAAGTCATCACCACAAGTGATGCGGTCAACAATCAAATCACCTACTCGATATCGCTTGTACACGATGCGGGAGTTGCAGTTGCTTCAATCGGCGCAGGCATTCGCTTCCGCACAACAAACAGCACCCCCGCCGTTGTCGACGCAGCCTCCGTCGCGGGTGTGCTAACCACCGCCACCGGTGGATCCGAAGTGGGCGTGTGCGAGCTGCGCGTGCGTGCCAGTGGGAGCTTGCAGCTCGCCGCTAGCTTCTCATCGCAGGGGGTCTTGCTGGGCGGCGTCACCGCGGCGCTCCCGAGCAACTCTGCCCTGGGATTTACCAACGGAATCGTCGTGCGCAACAACGCCGACAGCGTCTGGCTCGATGTCTATCGCAGAGACGCCTCGGATGTGAGCACGTTTGGCAACAGCACCGGGGCGTCCCGACTCCAAGGCGTAACCGCTGAGGTGTACGTCAACGGCGCTGCGCGCTTGAGCGTCGCGAGCGATGGCTCGCTTGTTGTGGGGAGTAGCTCGTTGGTGACTGAGTTTAGGGGCGGCGCTCGGGTCGCACACCGAACCCTTGCTGCCGACACCACACTGGACGCGCAAGACGAGGTTGTGTTCGTCGACACAAGCGGAGGGTCGGTCACGCTGACGCTTCCGGCGCTCACAGCGGGACGGGTGCTTAGCATTCAACGCACTGCTGGCGCCAACAGCGTCGTGATCAACCGAGCTGGAGGTGACGTGATTCGCACCGGCGGGGCTTCGGTCAATACCTGGACCCTCACCGACGATACGCGGCACTCATTGCTGGGTCAAACCAGCGGCTCAAAGTGGATCGCGGAGGCTTAAGATGCACTCCATCACATCTCAATCGGCATGGAGATTTGCCAGCACATCTCCGTTTTTGTGGCTGCGCGCTGACACCGGTGTCACGCAGTCCGGTGGGACCGTCTCGGCTTGGAGCAATCAGGGGACGGGGTCTATCTCGGTTGGCCAGTCCAACGCAGGCAACCGACCGACATACTCGGCCGCTGGAGGGCTTGGCGGACGTCCGATCATCACCTCCGCGTCAAGCAAGGGACTGATCGCTGGCGCGGTTTCAGACTGGAAGTTTTTGCACGATGGCTCGGGCATGAGCATCTTTTTGGTGTGCAACACTCGCGACGCCGGCGGCAATTACCTACTCGCGACGCAGGCATCAAGCGGCGTCAATGTGGGCATCGCGATGATCACGCTCGCGACACCTCAAATTCGTTTTGCCGTGGGCAAAGGCTCGATTGAGTTGATCCAGGCAAATCCCACAGGGTTTGGCCGCTCGGCACTCCATCAGTGCATCGTCACCTACCGGAGCGGAACTAACCCCGACGCCGTCGTTCGAATCGATCGTGCTGAGAAGGCAACGTCTTCCGAGAGCAGCACCCCAAGCTCAAGCAACCCGAGCTACCCACTCGGGATCGGCTGGGGCGGCGCATCCGCGTACGGAAGCGACACGGATTTTTATGAGCTCGCCATTTGGAATCGAGTGCTCTCTACCGCAGAAATCGCTGCTATTGAGCAGTACTCTGGGACCCGCTATTCATAACTCACATAATATAGAAGGAAAACTCAATGACCGAGCCGACCGTCTCACCCGCTTCGCCACCGAGATCCTCAGACCCACCAACCGCCATGGACCCCTCCCCCGTTGTGCGCGGTTTGCGCGAGACCCGTGAGCTCGCCACGGACCTCGGTGGGATGGCGCTCGCCGCGTATTTTGTCCAGCACCACGCGGTGAGCGCACAGCTCGCGTTGGCGTTTGTCTTGGTGCTCGTACTCCCGTCGAGTGTCCTCACCCGCTACGCAAAAATTCTACTTGCGCGAGGAGGTTCTAACGCTGCCGCGCTCGCCATCGTGGGGGTCGCCGGAGCGTGGACCCAGTTGAAGTGGGTGACAGTGTCCCTGGGCTATCTGTTGACCATCACGGCTTGAAGGACGCCACGAACTAACACGAAGCACGCGTGAAAGGTTGACCCCGCGACGTCGCTGCGATTGAATGCCCAACAATGGACCGCCCGTTTTTTCGCACCTCGCTCACACAAGCGATCGTTGCCTCGTTGTGTGTTGCCCTTAGCGTGGGTCTCGCCCCTGCGCCCACCTTGGCGCAAGCCATTGTGGATGCAGGAGGACCGGCAGAGAGTTCGGTAAGCCGCGAAGGGACAACCTCGCCGAACGTCGTCGCTCAAGCGGTGCGGTTTCGTTTGAGCAACGGGCTCAACGTGATCCTCGAAGAGAACCATCTGGTCCCGCAAGTCGCTGTGAGATTGCGAGTGCACGTGGGCTCACGCGACGATCCCGCGAACTATACTGGGCTCGCGCATACCGTCGAGCACATGATGTTTGAGCGGATACAGAGCGGGCAAGAACCGTATTTTCGGCGAGTAGCGCAGCTCGGAGCCACGGGAGTGAATGGCACCACATCCCGCGATTCAAGCGATTTTTTCTCCGTGATTCCCTCGCATAACCTGGCACCGTTGCTGTGGCTAGAGAGCGATCGATTGGCGTTTATGCTTGAGGGACTGACCGA
This sequence comes from Myxococcales bacterium, assembly GCA_031386385.1. Lineage (GTDB taxonomy): Bacteria > Myxococcota_A > Polyangia > Polyangiales > JANNCG01. Next base: position 26 of record JANNCG010000826.1, on the reverse strand, counting down.
GATTCGCCTGCTCGCTGAGCAGCGCG
>JANNCG010000802.1:0-2242 GCA_031386385.1 Myxococcales bacterium | reverse complement strand
TGCGCGGCGAGATCCCCGTGCAGGGGTATACCGTGATCGTGCTCGCGATCGCTTTTTTTGGCGGGTTTAATGCGCTCGCGTTGGGGGTCGTTGGCGGCTATGTGTGGCGCGCGTTTGAGAACACAAAGCGCAGGCCCAACTCTGTGGTGCTCGCGCAGAAGAGCTACGATCCGGCGCAAATCGCAGCTAAAATGACAACGGTCGCGACAACGGTAGAAGCATCATGAGTGATTGGTTTGTGCATCCGCAAGGGCTTTGCGAGTCGACGAAGATTGGCGCAAAAACGCGCATTTGGGCTTTCGCACACGTGCTGCCAAACGCGCGAATTGGGGCGGAGTGCAACATTTGCGACAACGTGTTTGTCGAAAACGACGTGGTGGTCGGGGACCGCGTGACGGTGAAATGTGGCGTGCAGCTGTGGGACGGTGTGCGGCTCGAAGATGATGTTTTTATTGGTCCCAATGCGACGTTTACCAACGACCAATTTCCCAGAAGCAAAGTGTACCCTGCGGAGTTTGCAAACACCGTGGTGCGCAAGGGAGCCTCTATCGGCGCCAACGCGACGATCCTTCCGGGGGTCACCATTGGACGTGGCGCGATGATCGGGGCTGGCGCGGTGGTCACTCACAACGTCCCCCCGTTTGCCGTCGTTCGTGGAAACCCCGGCCGCGTTGAGCGGTTTATGGACGCGCCCATGCAAGCGATACCAAAAGCGGTGGGTGAGAGCACCGCTGTTTCAAACATCTCAGCGGCGACCGTACATCGATTTCGCGAGGCAAAAGACAAGCGAGGCGCGCTCTGTGCGTTGGAGGGAGAGCGGGACATCCCGTTCGCAATCGCGCGATGTTTTTCAATCTACGAGGTGGCTGAGCACGAGCTTCGTGGTCAGCATGCGCACCGAGAGTGTCACCAGTTTTTTCAGTGCGTACGAGGCTCTTGTACGATCGTGTTAGATGACGGATCCAAGAGAGCAACAGTGCGGCTCGAGCACCCAACGATGGGCCTTCACGTACCTCCCATGATTTGGAACACCATTTTGCACTGCTCAAGCGACGTTGCGTTGTTGGTCTACGCCTCGCATCACTACGACACCAACGACTACCTCCGTGACTACGACGCCTTCGTCTTCGAGAAGCAGAATCGCGAGCAGACATGAGCGAGACGACCGCTCAGGGAGCGCCCTCGATCGGCGCGCACAGACCTACCAAAACTCTTGAAGTGATCGCGCTCGTTCTGGGCGCCCTGTTTCGCTTATGGATGAAGTGGTTCATCGTGGTGCGCATCACCACGGACGCTGCGGCGTACAACCTCATGGGCACCAACATCGCGCGACACCATGTGTTTTCGCTAGCAGAAGTGCCTCCGATCGAGCCAACGATGTACCGCCCGCCCGCTTACCCGGCGCTCATTGGAGCTGTGTATTCGCTCGCTGGTGAGCACGTCCTCGCGGTTCAAGTGGCGCAAATCGCGCTCAGTCTATCAGTCATTTGGCTGCTGTCCCGCTCGCTCGGCAAGCGTGATCCCCGGCTTGGCTTGGCGTTTTTGTTCATCGCGGCGTTGTGTCCCTTCGACGCGGTGTACTCCGTCGTCATGCTGTCTGAGTGCCTCGCGTCGACGTTTGTAGTGGGCTCCATTGCCGTGATGCTCAACGCTCGATCCATCAAGCACTGGGCATTGGCGGGAGTCTTGCTCGGCGCGGCAACGCTTACACGTGATATTTACGTAGCGCTCGTTCCGTTTATGATGGCGGGGTGGTGGCTGAAGGGTGACGGCGAGCGAAAAGAGAGACTAAAACACGTTGCGGTCATGGGGCTATGTGCTGCATTAACGGTGCTTCCGTGGACCGCGCGCAACTGGAGTGTGTCGCATAGGTTTGTCCCTATAAGCGCTGGGCGGTTAGGGTTTTCGCTGTGGGTTGGAGCCTGGGCGATTGACGACAGCTTCACCCGCAACGACGCACTCGGAGAGCGAGTCTATCCTCGCGAGGCATTTCTTGCGGACACTGAGCGTGTCGATTTTGAGCGCGCCCTCCGTGACAGAGACCAACCCACACAAGATCGGTTGGCAAAAGCGATGTTTCGCGAGCGAGTGAAGCGAGAACCGTTGAAGGTCCTGGGGCGCTGGTTTGTGCGCTCTCCAAGACTTTGGACCGGTACGCGGTTTGAGCTGTTTGATCTGAACCCCAGTTATTTTCCACGCGGATCACTCCCGTGGAAGCTGGCCAAAGCCGCGCTTTGGGGGC
>JANNCG010001388.1:0-6820 GCA_031386385.1 Myxococcales bacterium | reverse complement strand
GCACGGCCAAAGACAACGCGACTTCTGCTGCAGAAAATCCACGCAAATGCAGCGCCAAGTGCGCTGGGTCGGCGAACAGTGAGAGTTGCAACGCGGTGAAGGTCAGTGCTCCAAAAGCGATCACCAAGAGCAACTGGCTTGAGGACGAGACGCGCTTGAGGGTTGCACGTAGGTCACGCACAACAGAGCGAGAAGGGTTGTGTGTGCGCTGCTCAGGCAAGCGGGACGCGAGCCACGACGAGCCGACAGTGAGCACTGCGGTGAGCGCAAAAGGGCCCCAACCAACGAGCGAAAACAGGACGCCCGCAAGGAGCATGGCGCAGAGATTTCCGATCGATTTTGCAGCGGTGGCGTAGCCTTCGAACTGTTGGTAGCGATCAACATCGTCGTGCTCGCTCATATACTCAAAGAGCCACGCGCTGTCCGCGCTAGTGCTCAGCGTCATGCTCGCAGCACAACAGACATTGGCCAGCGCAAACACAGAGAATGAGTGTCCAGAGACAAACACAACGCACGCCAGGGCCATCAGCAGCCCCGCGAGCATCATCGCTGTGCGGCGACCGAAGCGATCAGCGAACATCCCGCTCGGAAGCTCGAGAAACAGCGAGGCCAGAACAAACACGACGTTGAGATCAAACGCCTGCGTGAGCGATAGCCCCTTTGCTTCGAGAAAATACAGCAAAAATGGGACGTACGCGCGAATCGATGTCGCTCGGTACGCGAGAAATTTTTGCAGTGTGGTCAGTGACATGAGTCCGTGCGTCGGTCAGCGTTGTACCAGCAACCGTTTAAGCGTTCGGGAGAGAAAATCGATTTTTTGCCGTGTACCCAACATGTGCTGAGAATGGCCGCAGCTTTTGCAGTCATTTTGATCATTGTGCGGAGATCTCGCAACCGAGGGAGCTCGCTAACGATAGAGCGCGTCGCCGGCAAGTTGGGTTCGCTCACGATGAGCAATCAGCCGCTGAAAGAGAAGAGTTTTTATGTCGATGTCCATCTCGCTCCGCAATCGCGCAACCAGCACAGAAGAAACTCCGTCCGCATCCGGAGCAGGCCGCACACAAGCCAGCAACGTAAGCAACCTGCAACAGTCCACAACACCACAACGAGGTGCCGACACATTCGTAGGTAGAGCCTCGAATGAGAGCGCACAACGCCTCGATCGGATTAGCAATCCAACAGCGCAAGTGTGTAGAGAGACAATCACAGACGCACAGCTCGCGGCGCAGTACCGAGAGACCATCGCGAGGGGACAGACACCGCACATCGCCGCAGCGCCCGCGCTCCCACAACGCGACGGAGCGACCTTGATGCGTGAATTAGGTACAGCAGCACCGCGGTTCACCAGCGCGCACCGAGCGGCGTTGAACGCAGAGACCGCTCCGGCAACAGGAGCCGTCATGCCCATGGTTTTGCATGCGGTGACCGCTCGACTAGGTCGGCACCCAGACTCAGCAGAAATGGCAGCCGTCGAGGTAATCGCACATGGGGCGGCGGAGCTACTCGCACATGGGGCAGCGCATCTGGTTGGGACAGCACTCGCGGTCGGTGCGGGCTCACTTGTGGGTCCTACGATGATGGCTGACGCGCTAATCGGCTCGGTACTTCACACAGCCTATGAGCTCAACAACGGAACCCTCCCGCCCTCGCACGCGGTGCAAGAGATGATGAGAAGCGAAGGGCCAACGCTTTTGGCAAACGCAAGAGCACAAACAGAGCATCGCTTAGAGCAGCAGTTTTCGTCAGGCGCAGAGATCGCAGCTCGCGGGCAGATGCCTCCTGCCAACGCAAGCGCGGCGTTTCGCAAGGGATACGAAGCAGGGATCGCCTACCGACAACAGCATGGATGCGAGTTTGACTCTTACCAACAACAACACCGCGTACTCGCCGACGTGACACGTGGAACCAATCGGGACGCCTCCCTCGGAGTTCGCACCTTAAGCACCGCGGCCGAAAGGCCATCGGGGATTGTATCGCAAGAAGACCTCGCCCGTTTGGTCCGTGGCGAATAAATCGGAGAACACAAATGAGCTATAGAACCGCAGACCATCACCACGAGCTATCTGTCCGCTTGCCACTCAGACCGCCGACCTGGGCACTTTGGAGCGCAGGAGTCTTGAGCTTCCTGTTGGCCGCACATGTGTTTGCTTTGGGAGTTCCCAGCTTGTTGCTCAGAATAATCTGGGCGGTGTGCTACCTCTTGTTGCTCGTCACCGTTATGTCTTGGCACCGACAAGCGAAGCTGATTCAACAGAGCTTGCTGCCCATCAATGTCGGAAGCACCGAAGACCGAGATTCGTTAGAGAGTGATGAAGACAAGGCTGCACGGCGAGCCGAGCGCAAACTGTGGGCGATTAGCATTGTCGGGGTTCTGGGTTATGTAGTCGCCTATGCGCTCTTGCTGCCCTTTATGGGTCCGCGCCCGCCGCTCTAAAAAGGTGCCGCTTCGTTTTTCTCTGGGGTTGAGACAACGATGATATTGTTCGGCTGTGGTTCACGAGCGAACAACTAACTTTGACGACGAGACAGCGCTAACAACGGACAGCCTCGCACAGACATCAAAGCGCATTCAGCTGACATTTTACTGGGCAGATGCGTCAGGCAGGCACACGTACGTCGTGAGCGAATCAACCATTGTGGGCTCTGCCGCGAGCGCGAGGTTTGTGCTCAAGGACCCGACCGTCTCGCGCCTGCATGCTGAGTTTGAGGTCCGTGATGACGGGGTGTGGGTTCGTGATCTGCAAAGCAAAAATGGGACGTTTATTAATAGCGTGCGAGTGCTTGAGGGCCGCATATCGGACTCGGCGGTCTTGCGGTTGGGTTCTGCCGAGCTAACAGCACGATACGATCGGCTTCCGGTACAAGTGCAGCTGTGGCCAGAGAGCCACTTTGGCTTGCTTCTTGGGCAGAGCTTCGCGATGCGTGAGCTGTTTGCGCGGATCGCACGGATCGCCGTCACGGACTCTTCGGTGCTCGTTCGCGGCGAGACGGGCTCAGGCAAAGAGCTTGTTGCCAAGGCGATTCACCAGTACTCACCCCGGGCGGCGGGACCGATGATCACGGTGGATTGCGGCGCAATGCCGGCAGATTTGCTTGAAACGGAGCTATTTGGACACGTGCGTGGAGCCTTCACTGGGGCGCACACATCACGCGAGGGCGCGTTTGAGGCAGCTGACGGAGGGACGGTTTTTCTCGATGAAATTGGCGAACTACCGCTGCAACTGCAGCCTAAATTGCTGCGCGTTCTTGACTCAAGGACCATCCGACGCGTGGGTGAGACGCAGTATCGGCCCGTCAACGTGCGCATCGTAAGCGCGACGCACCGTGACTTGGCTTCAATGGTGGCTGCTGGTGCTTTTCGCGAGGATCTGTACTTTCGGCTCGCGGTCCTACCGCTCCGCGTGGCGCCGTTGCGAGAGCGACTAGAAGACATCGCGCTGATCGCAGAGAGCCTTGTGCCCGAGGCAATGCGTGCCAAAATTCTGACACCAGCGCTACTTGATGCGCTCACGAAGCTCCCATGGTTTGGCAACGTCCGTGAGCTGCGAAACACGATTGAGCGCGTCCTCGCGCTTGGCCCCGAAGAGGGCATGGGGATGTATGATCCGCAGTACATCGACACGCACGTTCAGCAGCGACTGAGCGTTGCCGCCACCACGAGCTCGGGGGCAGAGATCCCCTCGCCCATTGATGCGCGTCGGCCCTTTAAAATAATCCGTGACGAGTGGATGGACTATCTTGAGCGCGAATACATCCGCTCGTTGCTCACGCTTCACGGTCGCAACGTCTCAGTCGCCGCCGCCGCCGCGGGCCTTGATAGGTCCTATCTTCATCGGTTGATTAAGAAACACAACCTGTAGCGTCGCCGAAAACACTGCGGGACCCTGAGTGTGGTTTGCATTCCGCAGTGAGCACGAAGAGTGTGGACTGAAATCCACAGTGCGTGAGACGGCTTTCGGTAGCCACACACGGTTCGCTAGCAATTTGTTGATTTGCAGCAAAATGACAGTTCAATGGGGTACTGGCACGCCGCTCGCAACGCTGGGTTGTCATGAAGAATCAAAACCACACACCAGTGAATTCATCGCCATTGTCCTTGGTTGGCAAGACTTTGGGCCGACTGGGCTTTGCGCTCGTGATGGCATCGTTTGGCGCTGCATGTGCTGCTGACGGTGGCGACGTTGTGGACCTCGCGGACGACGAGGGAGTGATTGTTTCAGACGTGCGAGTCGCCGATTGTGACGGACCGTTCAATTGTCGACTTCCGAACGGCAGCTCGGCCAACGCGAACCGCTATGACAATCCGCGAACGGGCTCAGATCATTGGGACATTCGTGCCGGCTCGGGCCTCTACGATGGCCTGGGAAATCTCAGAGGAACCATCCGAGACGCCTCCGTGAAGATTAACTTTGGTCAACGAAAAGTGATCAACGGCCGCACGTTTGTGTATGCGTTTGCAGTTATTCTCTCGGGCGGTGGTGGTGCCTCTGGATGGATGCTTCAGTCCGCGGTGCTCGACGCAGGGATCCGCTCAATGCCAACCGTGAACGCCCGCAACCCAGGCCAAGGTTCGTACGAGACCGACTGGGTAGTTACGGGTGGAAACCCAGACCTCTACGGCGAGCTCAAGGTCGCCCCCAACATCACCGAAGGTCACGTCGCCGCTTCGGACTACGTTGTTCGCGCAGGCAACGTCGTGAACGTGCTCTACAGTCTTCCTGGGATGGGCGGAGTCGCAAGTGACACGCTTCCACTGGGAGTTGTTTTTCACCGCTCACACAGCGTCGCTGAGGTCCAGATTGCTCTCTATCTTCCCGCTCGGTCAACAGTCGTCGCTCACATGACATTCATCTACGGCCATGTAAGCGGGCGCTTCGGGTGGATCGCACGCGATGCATTGACCGATCGCTCACAGATGGCCCAGCCACCCGCGCAGCCAATGCCCGGCGCCATGGGAGCTATGCCTGGTGAGGCGATGGTCCCTGGCGAGGCATCACCAGCGCCCATCACTGGTAGCTGTTATGTTCGGTGTTGTGACGGCTCACTTCAAGGACCAGTAGCAACCGCGTCGGCTGCAGATTGCCGCGATCGCGTGGGAGTTTGTGAGGGTCACGGGCCCGCACGCCGCGCAGAGTTTAATGGCCAAGAAGCCTACGCTCGACCCAATACGTGCTGGGCGCGTTGCAACAATCGATCAGCCTACCACGCGATCGCAGACATCACGCGAGACTGCACGCAACACGCACAGGTCTATTGCGCACAAAACGGCCGCGGCGGATTGCGGGACGCAGCGTGGTCAGTTTGCGCTCCATAACACCGCTTTTAATTGGAGTTAGTCCCCCCGGAACCGTAAACTTTGGGGCGTGAACGGCGGCGCTCAACCTCAACCTGATCCGCACACCACCCCTCAAATTGGGGATCGGTTGCGCCAGTACTTGTTAGTTGATCTGCTCGGTCGTGGTGGGATGGCGTCGGTCTTTCTCGCAAAATCCGTGTACGAGGGAGGCTTCACCAAGTGGCTCGCGATCAAGCTTATTCAAGCAGTCCACGGGGCGGACAAAAAGAATATAGAAGCGATGTTCTTTGACGAGGCTGTCTTGGCGGCTCGAATCAGTCACCCCAATGTGAGCCAGATTTTTGAGCTGCAGCGGTCTGAGTGGGGTCCGTACATCGTGATGGAGTACTTGCATGGGCAGCCGCTCTCTTCGGTGCTCAGCCGAGCGTGGAAGGGGCGTGGGATCGCTCACGAGTGTATCGCGAGAATTTTTGCCGATGTGGCTCGCGGACTTCACGCCGCACACGAGCTGCGGGGCGAGCACGGAGAGCTCTCTGGTGTGGTCCACCGGGATATCTCCCCGCAAAACATCTTCGTGCTCTATGACGGGGTCGCGAAGGTCGTCGATTTTGGCATCGCGCGATTCAACGAGCGGACCGTCCAAGAGACCGGCTCGCAAGAGCTTCGAGGCAAGCTTCGCTACATGGCGCCAGAGCAAGTCCTGCACGAGCCTGTCGATCGACGGACGGACATTTTTGCGCTTGGGATTGTACTTTGGGAGAGCACTCTGGGTCGTCGCTTGTTTACGCGAGACAACCCGGGCGCGATTGTACGCGCGATCATTGATGATCCCATTCCACTGCCGTCGAGCTTTGATCCCGAGTACCCGCCGAGGCTCGAAGCGATCGTCATGAAAGCTCTCGAGCGCGATCCGGCAGACCGTTTTCAGTCGGCTGAAGAGCTGTGTGTGAAGCTCGAAGAGTTTTTGCAGGCGAGCCCCAACCCGGGGACATCTGTTCGGCTTGCGACTGAGATGCAGCAGTTGTTTTGGAGTGAGAAGCACGCCCGAGAAGTGGTCTTAAACACCCGCAGCGCTGCGGGCGAAAGAGCGAAGCTTGCGACCGTAGCAGACTCGACCGTAAGCGCACCAACACCCGCGAAGGGGCCTCAGAGCGAGTTCACCACAGAGGCACAAACGTCGTCGGGCCCTCACGTTGCGGGATCAAAAAACCACGGAATGCTGATCGCCATCGTGGTGCTTGCCTGCACGACGATCGTGGCTGTTTCGTATGCACTCTTTGCCACCCACGGACAACCCCGACCTTTAGTCACGCCGCTTGCTAGCACCGTCGCTTCCCCACCGCAGCAACCCCTCGTGGTTGCTCCGACACTGTCGACAGCGGTCAGTGTCGACGCGTCCTCACCCAACACGATCGCCGTCCCACAGGTCAACATCGGCGACACACGAGCGACGACTGCCTCGCATAGAACCAACGGACCATCGAGACCCCGCACGAGCTCAGGCAGTTCGAGCACCCATCGATC
>JANNCG010000755.1:0-14843 GCA_031386385.1 Myxococcales bacterium | reverse complement strand
CAACACAAACACCGCCTGCTCAACCGAGCGGACAAAAGCCTCACGCTCTTTCAGCTGTTCGGCTTGAGCCCACCAGACGCTCTCGGCTTGTTCGACCTCTCGCTTGTGCACTTCTCGCGCACAGCCCCGAAGCAGCTGTTCAAGCACCGCGCGATCAAAGTCCAAGCCTTCATCAAGCGTGGCGCTCGCGTGGCTAAGCGCTGCGACCACACCCAGTACACTCGTCGCGCTCAGGGCGACCACACGAGCCCCGGACGAGTCCCACGTCGTGCGCCCGCTGCTCGTGTTGGTTTCGCCGTCAGCGCCTCCCAACGCGAGCCAGCGCCACAGCATCCCGACCTCCATCGAGGCTTCGCCCCAAAGGGTACACAAATGTTCGGCCACAGACCGAAGCTGCTCAAGCGCGGCCCTCGAGGCTCCGGCAGTGGCGAGCACCAAAGCATAGTCGAGCCCTCTGGGTCTCTCACGGCCGCTAATCCACTGCGTCCACACCTCGGCTCCCTCTCGCCCAGCCAACGGATCGGTGCCGCCAGCGAGCTTCCATTGCTCAAGGGCTGCGCGTTCGCGAGCGGTTGCACCGCGCACATCGGTGTGAGCACTCAGTGAGATTGCTAGTGAAATTCCAGCTTGTTCGGCGGTGTAAGTGGGCGATCGTAGGGCGCGCGCTGCCTCTGCACGCAGACCCTCCACCGGCCCAAGCAACAGCCCCAGAAGCGCATAGATCACCCCTGGGCTGCTCTCTGTCGCGACGCTTGCTTCTTGGCAAACACGCGCGGCTGTCTCGCTCAACGCCTTGGCGCGCAACACCGAGAGCAGCGCAGGCCACACACTCTGCGCAACGGTCATGGACGACTGAGCCACACGAAGCAGCTGCTCTCTCGCCGCGCTGTCGCGTGCATAGAGCACCGTGATACGTCGCCAAACTTCGGGTGGATCACTGATGTGTGGAAGAGCAAAACTCACGGGGTCTCTATGGGACGATCACGTTGTGTACTGGCCAACCTATTGGACAAAACTTCATCGTCTATCAAGAGAATATCAGGCTCTGGATCATTCATTCTCGCTGCAAATCCACAATTAGAATGTGTAGAAGGTGGCCACACGGGCGAAACCTGGCCCAGTCCTGCGGCATAAATTCGAACCGAGACTCCGCTGCATCCGACTCGTCTGAGCCCATCGCCAAAGAGCACCGCTGTGTGCCTGACCAACCGCTGGCCCCAAACATCCCTTCGCGCATCAGCGCGCTGCCTGAGTGCACGAAGCCAATCGGCTGTGGCGCGAGTTGAACGCGTTGATGCATCGCACCCCTCACGGCTCGACCACAGAATTCCTCTGGGACAGACGGAGTTGCTGGGCTCGTGCAGCTGAGCGAAAATATCTGGCGTTTCAGAGATCACTGCACGATTTGCACGGTTTTGCAGCACAGACAGCAGTCGCGCTTCACGGCCAACACCCCGTCGCAGGTCCACAACCAAGGTGCGATCTAGGGACTGCGCCCACTTCCACGCCCAACCCGAGCTTGCCCATCCGGGGTTTAGCACCGTGACATCCCGCCGCACTCCCTCGACGCGCTGCAAGTACAACACCGGAAACAACAAATGATCCGCCCCCACGACCAACAGTGCGTTAGACGGCGCGGTCTCAAGCACCTTCATCGCAAGCGACCGTACAACGCCTGCAGAACGCCCTTGCCTCAACGTCGCCATGACAGAAAGTATCGCGAGCAAACATGAAAGAATGGCGAGTGTTTTCTCTGAGTAAGCTCTTCGAAACAAGAGCCTCAAAACACCTTTGGTGCACAGACCACACGCCAGCAGTACGTACCCCCCGTAGTCCGGATTGTTCGCTCGATATTGTCCATTCGCCGCGACCATCAACACACCCACCACAGTCGCTAAAATCGCCACCGGCCACAGCGAATCGCGTCGGCCCTGGGAGTCTTTAAGAATCAATCCAACAAGCCCCAGCAGCAGCCACACTCCACATCCCGAGCGCAGAAGGGACAGCCCGTACTCGCCCACGTTGCCCAACACACTGCCTACAGAAATCGAGATATTTTGGCTAAAATCCCTGGCAAAAATGACAGATATGAATGAACGAAGATCCGTAGGAGCACTCCACACCAGAGTCTGCGTGTCTCTTGAGACAGCGTTGAATGCGTACAGATAACAGACCCCAAGCGTCATGAGGGCGCTTAGCCCGCATACAATAACTGCGCGCATTGATGCGGCACGAGAGTCAGTCTTGCGGAGCCAGAACAACCACAGCACGCCCAACCCTTGCGCAGCCACAACGGGATTAGTCGCCGCGGCACAGCCGAGCAATGCGCCCGTGATGGCGTGACGAAAGCGATGAGAACTCTGCGCAAAATGCACGGCAATCATGACAAACATCGCGGCCAACGCGTACACCTCAACGCGCGTAGCGACATCGCGAACGGGTCCAAGTGTGACGCCAACGACAGCAACCAAGACGCACACGACGTTTTGCCAAAGCGAGCGAGAATCGGGCTTTTCGCTTGGGATTGCATCCGTTTGGCCTCGTGCAAAGCTGGCTGTCCCGAAGGCAAAGACGATCCCAGTGGGCACGATGGACAATAATGTAAGTATAATAAGCTGCGCTGAGCCGATCCGGGTGAGCAGCCAGCCCAAAATTGTGTGTAGTGGTTGACCTGGCGGGTGACCCAGGCCCGCGGTGACCGCTACGAGCGCAAGCTCTGCGCTGTCAAAGCCGTCTAAATCAAAGCTCGATCCATAGGCAAGCGAGAGCGTCGCGAGCAACACGACGACCAAAGACCAGCGCGCTCGCATGGCGGTGTTAAAACGTGATGCGAACGATTTGTTGCTGTCCCGGCAGGACAGTCACGCGTCGCGTTTGGGTTCCGCGCGCTGGGTTCACGCAGACAATGGTGTGTCCACCGGGTGCAATTGAGCCGATGCTGATGGGGCTCTCGCCGTACGAACGCCCATCCACCGTGACGTTGCACCAAGGAGTGGCACCCACGCGAAGCGAGCCAGGTGTTCGATCTTGTGGGCCTGGACCGACTGTTGGCCGACTGAGACGAATTCCGTTAAGCTCCATCGTTTGTCCTGCTCGGCCTCGCATGGTTCGCGCGCTGGACTCAAAACCAGGGGCGCTAATCACAACGTTGAGCACTCGGTTTGCAGGCACTCGGACGTGATACGGCGACCCTGTTGTGATCGTGCGATCACCCACACGCAAAAGAGCGTTGACGGGCTCGACTGTCGCGTTTAGCCAGGCTTCATCCGGCGCAAGTGGGCGCTCTTGAAGTGTCAGGTCACGACGCTCAACTTCGCCCTCGCGATGAACAAAGACAAACTGTTGCTCAAGCGTCTCTGGATGACGAACAATCACCGTGTGCTCGACGCCAGGGGCGAGCCCTGAGAGCGTCAACGGCGTGCTGCCTTCAATCTGTCGACCATCCACCATCACCTGTGCGCCACGGGGCGTACTGTTGACCTCAAGAATCACGAACGAGTTGGCCCGCGCGCGCTCAAGAGCTGCGTTGACGTTGACGTTCATGAAGTGATTCGGAAGACGGATCTCACGCTGAAACGTCGCGTAGCCTTCAGAGGTCAGGCGGACAACCACTCGTGCATTGGGTCCCGTAGGAAGATTTCTAATCGTGTAAGGAGTGCGATTGGGTGTCACTCCACCGTTGACCCAAATCGACGCGCCGGACGGAACGCTCGTGACGATGATATTTCCGCTGTTAACCGCTGCGATTTCAGCCTCAGCGCGGCGTTGTTTGGCGTCACGAAAGGCGACGAACCCACCCGCTGCGATCACCACGAGCGCCGCGACGCCTGCTGCAATAAACAACGGAGCTTTCGATGGAGGTGGCTGTTGTTGATAGCTTGAAAGCGATCCTCCAATAGTGCCAGCGGTCGTGTATTCTTGTGGCTCTTCTGCAGCAAGAACGTCCGCGAGCTGCTTGCCTTGCATCAACGCTTCGCGCTGAGCCGCAAGACGCTCTTCAAAGAGCATCTGCATCCAGTTGCCCAACGCCAAGTTTGACGTTGGAATCTGCTCGTCCCGACAGATCTGCTCAAGGTCGCCCTGAAGCTCGCGACCATTCTGATAGCGCTGATTGATATCTTTGGTGAGCGCTTTTTGAATGATGGCTTCAAGCCGAGGAGAGATGCGCGGGTTGACCTGAGAGGGCTGCGGATACTCGCCCTCGGTGATCATGCGAAGGGTTTCTGTCTCGTCTTTTCCACGAAAAAGTCGACGACCCGTACACAACTCAAACAGAATAACGCCGAGAGAAAAAATATCGCTGCGCGCGTCAAGATTCTCACCAAGCGCTTGCTCGGGAGACATGTACGGAATCTTGCCCTTGAGCTGACCGGCCTTTGTGTGGTGCTCGTTGCCTTTGGGCTCCGCCACTGGCTCATTCGGGATGGCCGCTTCGTCCACGTCGACCTTGGTATTTTTGGCCGCCTTTGCGATGCCAAAGTCCACCAACTTCACGTCACCCGTGAAGGTCACTAAGACGTTTTGTGGCGACACGTCACGGTGCACAATGTTCAGCGGATTGCCGTTGAGATCGCGCTTATCGTGCGCGTAGGCCAAACCCGCCGCCATCCCCGACACAATCGCGATCGCGTGCTCAAGCGGAAACTCCGTCACGCTCTTGGGCTTCATCGAGCGCACGATCGAGCGAAGGTCCTCGCCATGGATGTGCTCCATGGCGATGAAGTAGGCACCTTCAGCCTGCCCGACATCAAAAATGGTCACGATGTTTGGATGAGAAAAAGTCGCGGCGACCCGCGCTTCTTGCAAAAACATCGAGATAAATCCCTGGTCTTTCGACATCTCAGGGAGAATGCGCTTGATCACGACCAGCTTTTCAAAGCCAGCCATTGAGCGATGCAATGCGAGAAACAGCTCTGCCATCCCGCCTTGTGCAAGACGGCGCAGGAGAGTGTACTTACCAAAGCGTCGAGGCAGAACCTCTGTCGGGGCCTCTGCTGCCGCTCCTGAAGCGCCTTGCTCGGCTGCTCCCGGAGGGGCAGGGGGATTCTGCACTGGATCGTTCACGAAACTTCTCTACGCCTCAAATCTGCTACTTCGCTCACGTAAGAAAGGATCGTACGGAACAACGCCCACAAGTCAATCTTGATTACCAACAAACTACCCCGCTGTACAGGGTCGGAAGATTCGCTCGACACGATCAAAGTACTGCAGTTGTCCTGCATGACACGCAGGATTCAATCGACCATGAGTGTTTGCGTTTGTGTTGGTAGAATTGCCGTTATTTCGCGGCTGGTTCGGGGTTGTTCGTCGAGGGACCAACGCGACGGCAACTTCTTGGCCATCACTTGAGGCAGTTACAGTAAACTCCCCACGCTTGTTGCGAAACGACGCGTAGCCCTGACGATTCTCGCCGCGTGCCACGTTGACATCACAAGGCGTCGCAGCACACACAGCTGTGTCTGTGCCCTGAAAAAATACCTGCGCTCCGGGAGGGTTGGTCACAAAGTGCAGCCGCAGCATCTCGCCCGCAGCTCCGTCTTGCACCGCAGCAAACACACTCGCGTCCGCTCCGTTGCCCACTGCATGCACGAGCAGCGACCCAGCATCGGACCCAGCGTTATTCGTGATAATTCCCCGGCCGTTCAGCTGTGGATTGGGCTTCTCTTCGAGCACCTTGAGCGCCAAAAATGCGCCACCAATAAACACAGCCAAGGTCGCAATCCCAATGATCGCGATCCGCGCAACGCTTGTCTGTGGCTTCGGCGCCGAACCCATTTCAATCGTTCGGTTTGCACCAATAAACGCGCCCGTTGTGTTGCTTGAGATCAGGCCCACACTCGAGTTGGGTTTGGTCGGCTGTGAGATCACCGCGGTGACTGCTGTGGGCCGAGATCCATCGCGCACTTTGAGCAGGTCATCACACAGCTCTTGCATCGATGAGTATCGTTGGTCTGGGTCTTTCGCCAGCGCCTTCGCGATCACTGACTCGTACTCGGGCGAGACGTGCGCGTTGGGATTGAGCGATAAAATCGCCGGGGCAGGCTCATACAAATGTTGTGTGAGGATCCCCATGAAGTTGTCGCCCACAAAGGGAGTGCGACCCGCAGCCATCTCGTACAGGATCACGCCAATGGCGTAGATATCCACACGGTGATCAATTGCAGCGCCTTTGGCCTGCTCGGGGGACATGTACTCGGGCGTGCCGAAGATCATCCCGGTTTGGGTGAGCTTCTTGCCACCCTGACCGGTCATGTCCTTCATCTGGGCGATACCGAAATCCACAATCTTGACGACTTCGCGGTCGTCTTCGGCGCGGATGAGAAAGATGTTCTCGGGCTTGAGATCGCGATGAACGATCCCCTTGCTGTGCGCCGCACCAAGGGCGCGAGTGACTTGAACCGCGATGTTGATCGCGCGAGTGACCTCGATCGATCCCTCTTTTTGCAGAGCATCCGCGAGGTCTGTGCCAACCAACAGCTCCATCGCGATGTAAAAACTACCGTCGTCCGTGGCGCCGTAGTCGGTCACATCAAGGACGTTCTCGTGCTTAATTCTCGCAGCGCTTTTCGCCTCTTGCGTAAACCGCGCGACCACATCGGGGCGTGTCGCAAAGTCTTCTCGAAGCACTTTGATGGCAACTTGCTTCTCAAGTCTTGAGTCCATCGCAGAATAAACAACGCCCATCCCACCTTCGCCAAGGCGTCGGAGAATGCTGTAGCGACCCGCAACGAGCTTGCCCGTGAGATCAATATCTGGGGGCTGCTCTTCCGGTTGTTCCATCTCGACGCTCATAACGATCGGATCCTCCATGAGAGAACCGCGAGCGCGACAACATCATTGGATACGCTGTTGGGCGAAACCGTTGAAAGGGACTTTGAGGGGAATGATGAACTATGCCGTGCGATCATTGACAGACTAAGCGTTTCGTAAACCCACCGTAGCATTCAGAATGAATTTGGGTCAATTCGATGACGCAGCTACAAGAAGAATGGCAAGGGTTCAAGTTCATTGGGTGAGAGACATTAACTGTCCATTCATCAAATAACGAATTGAATGCGAAATTTCTGTGAGATCTTGAAATATTCCATTGGTTCAGACCGCACGAATGTCGCATGAAGTGATTGTTTTGATCCACCACCTGTGGCGGTCCATCGTACGTTTGGGGTGTGAACGATCTTCCGAAGAGCGCAAAAATTGTCGTCCTCGCGCCAGATGTCGCCAACCAGATCGCCGCTGGCGAGGTCGTTGAGCGTCCTGCAAGTGTGCTCAAAGAGCTCGTCGAAAACAGCTTAGACGCTCAGTCCCGCACGATCACTGTCTCCATTGACGGCGGGGGTCTCGCCCGCATCGCCATCACCGACGATGGCGCCGGAATGCCCCCCGAAGATCTCGCCCTCTCAGTCCTCCGCCACGCAACGAGTAAAATTCGCTCGGCTGATGATCTGTTGGGGGTCGCGACGTACGGCTTTCGTGGCGAAGCGCTCGCGTCCATTGGCTCCATAGCAAGGTTGATCTTAACCTCTCGTACGCGAGACGCCGAAGAGGGCTGTGAGGTCCGTTTGGACGGCAACGCAACACCCGTCATTCGATCCGTCGGCTGCGCTTTCGGAACCACCGTCTCCGTCGAAGACCTGTTTTTTAACACCCCCGCACGAAGAAAATTTTTGCGCACGCCCCAGACCGAGTGGGCCACCTGCGCCGATGTGGTAGCGCGGCTGGCCTTGCCTCGACCCGATGTGCGATTTGTCCTGCGAAAAGACGGCAAAACCGTTCGTGAATACCTCCGGCGCGACACCATCGGCGATCGGGTCAAAGAGCTCTGGGCAGACGAATCATTGGCCGAAATGGATGGGCGCCGTGGAGGCATTCGAGTCCGGGCATTTTTGGGCGCCCCCGAGCGAGCTCGCTCAGGCTCTTCGGGCATCTCGATCTATGTGAATGGCCGTTTTGTGCGCGACAAGCTGCTGCTTCGAGCCGTCGCACAGGCTTATGGATCAACGCTCGAATCGGGGCGATACCCACCCGGTGCGGTCCTGGTTGATGTCGCGCCGACACAGCTCGACGTCAACGTGCATCCGCAGAAGGCAGAAGTGCGATTTGCCCAGCAAAATGACGTGTTTTCTGCGGTTGTGTCCCTGCTGCGTGAGGGACTCTCAAGCGCCCCTTGGGCCCGCTCAATCATGAGCGCGCCCGTCCACACGAGCTCTGACGATGGTTGGAGCTCGCGCTTTAGCGGCGGCCCAGCCAACCCCACCAGCGCCACGAGCAGTCCGGCTTCGGACTCCGCTATTGAACACACACCAAAACCCTACTCTCTCGAAGGTGCAAGGACCGCCTCACCACAACCGCTCTGGCCTGTCAGCGCTGGCACACACACCGAGCCAGAGCAGCGCTCGTTGCTCGATCCATGGGGGCCAAGCCCTCACACTTCACCGGCAAAAATACAAGCTCCTGACGAATACAGTACCGTCGCCGCAGCGCTTGAGAGTGTCGCGCGTCCGCTGTCTTCAGACACCGGGTTGCCTGAGCGAACAACCTTTAGCTCGCTGCACTTTGTCGCCCAAGTGCGCCGGATGTTTTTTATCTGCGAATGCGACTGGGGGATGGTGATGCTCGATCAACACGCCGCCGCCGAGCGCGTGGTCTACGACAAGCTTCGCCGCGCATACGCAAGCCGTGAGGTGCGTGTGCAGCCGCTGCTGGTTCACGAGACCCTCGAAGGCACCGCGCGCGAAGTAGCCCTGGCCGAAGAGCACGCGGATCAACTGTCGCAGATTGGGTTTGAGCTCACGCCCATGGGATCAACAACGGTCGCGATTCGTGCAGTCCCTGCGTTGTTGGTGAGAGCCGACCCACGCCGTTTAGCGCGTGATGTGCTCGCGGAGCTTGCGCGCCACGGCAATGATTTTTCGCGCGCCTATGAGCTCGTCCTCGCGACCATGGCCTGCCACGGCAGCCTTCGCGGTGGAGAAGAAGTCGCACCCGAAGAGGCTCGTGCACTGCTGAGCGCCTTGGACGATTGTGACTTTGGCGGGCATTGCCCACACGGACGCCCTGTTCTTTGGTCCATGCGCTGGTCAGAGCTTGAGCGCAAAGTGGGGCGCTAACTGTGTTGGCTACCTCAAGTGACGGCTCAGCCGGGCGGCCAGGTGTGTTGACGACCCGCTAAGAGATGCAAGTGCAGGTGATGCACTGTTTGGCCGCCATCGTTGCCGGTGTTGATCACGGTGCGATAGCCATTTTGATCGACTCCTAGTTGCTTCGCGACCACAGCGATGGCCTGCAGACAGTGCCCCAACAGCTCTGTGTGCTCATCGGTGCTGTGTGCCAGTGAGGTCAAGTGACGCTTGGGGATCACCAAGACATGCACGGGGCTCTGCGGATGAAGGTCGTGAAAGGCCAACACATGCTCATTTTCATAAGCAATTTTCGAAGGAATCTCTCTCTTCACGATTTTGCAAAACAGACACGACGCTTCCATTGCGATCTCTCTTCTCGCTCACGTTCTTTCACTCAATAAAGCGGATTCCCAAACCACTGTCACCTGCGATGTCACGTTCGTTGCTCTGCGCAACGAGCCGTGCCACGCCATTGGTTTATGAATCCGGTCCAGAAGCAAGCCGCGAAACGATAAGGTACTTCTCTGCGAGTTGACAGACCGAACAGTTCGTGGAGATCCTTTCTCGTGCCTGTAGTGAACCCTCTCAAACCCTACGCCGATTTTCGCGGATTTTTTCGAGCGACCTTTGCTCCCTTCGCCGGCTTCGGCCACATTCTGGTTCGGCCATCTCTGTGGCCGCTGGCTTTTACTCCCACACTCACCATACTCCTGTTGGGATCGCTCTCTACCGCCGCTGCGACCAAGGTCTATCACGCACTCATCGCGCGATTTTCACAGTCGATTCACAGCGCGTCGTCACTGGGACAAGCGGAGCTCTGGCTTGTTCGAGTGCTGGTGATTCTCTTACTGCTCTTGTTGGGTCTGATCGTGCTGACCATCCTGGCACCACCGTTGTGTGCTCCGTGGATGGATCGTTTGGTTGTCAAAGTCGATCAGCGACGTTTGCCCGAAGAGCCATTTGTTCGCTCAGCGCTGAGAGCCATTCGAGTGACACTGGCAGGCGCGTTGGTGTTTGCGATCCCGCAAATTTTTATGTGGGTGCTGTCTGTACTGATAGCTCCGTTGGCTTGGTTATTTGCAGCCATTGGCTTCATGGTCTCAGCCCTGTCGCTCTCTTACGACGCCTTTGATTGGCCACTGGCGCGACGAGGTCTTGGAGTGCGTGCACGGATCGATTGGATGCAGGACCATTGGATCGCCGTGATGGGTTTGGGGTTCGGAGTTTCGTTGTTTGCGATTGTCCCCGGTCTGTCGATTGTGCTGTTGCCCGCGATCGTTGTGGGTGCTGTTCGAATCGTCAATGAGTGTGAAGCTCACGAGAGCACAGCGAAGAGTTAACAAAGAACAACGCCGAAGAATTCGCCGGTATTTTGCGCCCACATCACGCTCACTGCTAAGGAAAATTCATTCCAGATTGAGGTGTAGCGATGCAGCAAGTTCCGCAGGTTCTACAGGTTTCGCAGACCAATGGCGTGGCACGAGTCGTTGCGCAACGCAACGGCGGTGACAGCGCAGGTGACAGTGGTTTGCGAGACCGCTCGAATGCGCGTTTTTCGTTTCGTAATCTCATTTATTCTTCCGCCAACCAGCCCCATTGGTGGGGCGCTTTGGCCGTGATCGTGGCCGCCGCTGTGGCAAGCCCAAGCGCGGTCTTTGCACGAAGCCCCATGCGTGGACACGCGAGTGCTTCACGCCGTGTGGCAGCAGCTCCGGCACCTATCTCAGTGAGCGTTGGTTGGACCGGTGGCGCCGAGCGCGACACCATCGTCAACGCTCTCAGCGCAGCGGTCGCACAAGAACCTCGGTTTCAGTGGACCACGCAGCGAGGCGTCATGGTCGTCAACGCCACCGTCCGAACGCTCGCGACAACTCACGAAGGCACAGACTCGCTCGTTCGCTGTGAAGTTGCCCTTGTCGTGACCGACGGTGCTGGAGCGGTTCGCGCCACCCTCGACACACGCCGAGTCCTGCGTAGCTCATCAGAACCCTCTTCGCTTGAGCAAGACGCTCTGCGCTCAGCTTTGAGCGGCGCTATGCACCGCTTGGCGACCTCGATCTAAGCAGATTATTAGCAAATACACTGATCAATCAAATTGTAGTCAGTTGCTTGCGGTTCTTGTAGAGCGAAGTTAGAGCTATGGGTAATACTCACCCATGCGAAAAGTTATTATCATCGGCAGCGGTCCTGCTGGACTCACTGCTGCAATCTACGCTGGCCGCGCCGGCCTGAAGCCCGTCGTCATTGAAGGGTTGAATGTCGATCATCAACCCGGCGGTCAGCTCATGATCACCACTGAGGTAGAAAACTACCCGGGGTTTCCGGAGGGGATCACCGGGCCCGAGCTGATGGAGCGGTTTCGCAAACAAGCAGAGCGCTTCGGGACAGAATTTAAGACCGAAGACGTGATTCGTGCAGAGCTTCAAGAGCCCGTAAAGCGCGTCTGGATTGAGAGCGAGAAAGAGCCGCTTGAGGCTCAAACCATCATTATTTCAACGGGCGCAGTGGCCAAATACACCAACGCAAAGGGTGAGAAAGAGCTGCAAAATTACGGGGTTTCTGCCTGCGCAACCTGTGATGGGACGCTCTTTAAGTCCGAGCACGTGATGGTCATCGGTGGTGGCGATACGGCGATGGAAGAGGCTATCTATCTGGCCAATATCGTCAAGAGCGTCACCGTAGTTCACCGTCGCGACTCATTGCGCGCCAGCAAGATTATGCAAGAGCGCGCCCTCAAGCACCCCAACATCAAATTTTTGTGGAACAAAGGCCTCGAAGAATACCTCGGTGTGGACGAGAAGCGTCTGCGCGCGGTCAAACTGCGGGACACCGTCACCGATGAGGTCACAGAGCACGCCATCGGCGGCGTGTTTGTCGCCATTGGTCACGTGCCTTCGAGCGCTGTCTTCAAAGGCCAGGTCGAGCTTCATGACAACGGATACATTCGTACAAAGCCCGGCACGGCCGAGACCTCGGTTGAAGCTGTCTTTGCGTGCGGTGACGTTCAAGACCATGTGTATCGACAAGCTGTGACCGCTGCTGGCACAGGATGTATGGCCGCCATTGAAGCCGAGCGCTGGCTCAGCGCACACGAGACTGCATAACAACTGCGTAACAACTGCGAAAACTCTGTCACTGCGTACATTTAAGTGTCTGAGCGTCAATCGACGTGAATTGGGGTTGCCATTCGCATGTGAAAACGCGAATCTGGCGGCGAAATTTACGTAGAAGAGGACCTGAGACCATGAGACACAATTCGCTCAAAGCAATCTTTGCATTGATGGTGACAATAAACGCTGGCTGCTTCAATCGCGCCGGTGGAGGCGGGGGCGTTCAAGGCGGCGGGTCCGCGGGAGGATCTGCGGGGCTCGCAGAGTCGTGCACCACTGCAAGTTATGGCGTAGACGCAAATGCGCAGGCGTTTTCGGCTTTTCTCACCGCGAGTGCCTCCTTCATTCGCGCCGCGGGAGAGATCGACACCACACTGATTTCAACCTGTCGCTCATTGGGTACGGACCTTGGGATGAGCGAAGCGGACATGACCGGTGCAGGTGCGGACACACGCGCGATTTGCACTGCGGTGAGCGCAAAAGTTCAGGCCGAGATGGCGTCCCTTCGTGAAGCGCAAATTCGCACACATGTTGAGAGCACTGCGCCAGTTTGCAAGACGCGTGTCGAAGAGTATCGCTCATGCATTCAACAGTGCCAACCCACGGTCGTGCACGAAGGTCGCATTGAGACAACGTGTTCGGGCGGAGAGTTTCGCGGGACGTGCGGCGCACAGTGCACGGGTCGATGTTCGGTCGAAGTGGCTGGTCAGTGTGCCGGTGCATGCGAAGGCACTTGCTCGGGTGGTTGCACAGGAGTTTGTCAGGGCGCATGCCAAGGCACCTGCTCATCCCGTGACGCTCAAGGCAACTGCAACGGTGCATGTCAGGGTACCTGCTACGGGACCTGTTCGGCGGGCTGCACTGGGTCATGCCTAGGTCGCTGCGAGCTGAGCGCACAGGCGTCTTGCCAGGGTGAGTGCCGTGGTGGTTGCTCGGTTGAGTACCAAGCACCGGTGTGCACGGGACGGATTGTTCCTCCTGAAATTCGCACAGAGTGTCGTGAGTCCTGTGACTCGGTTCAGATGTCTTATCGCGAGTGTACGCCTGGCCAAACTCGGATCATCGTCGATGGTACGGCTGCAGCAGAAGCGATCGCGCGTGTTGCGCGTGTCGGTGACGCAGTGGCAGCGAGGGTTCCACAAATTCTCGCGTTGGGCGCTCGGGTTCGAGAGCTTGTGACATCGGGCGAAGTGATGGTCCGCAACGCTGGTGGGTTTGCGCAGAGCAGCACACAACTCGGTGCGGCTGCAGCTGCTTGTTCGCTGCAAGCCGTGGCAGCATTGCCTTCAGCAGTGGGTCACGTCTCTGTTGCCGTCAACGTGAGCGTGAGCTTTAACGCCAGCGTCAGCGGCGGCTAAGGAGCACTTAACGCCGTCCGACCTGCGGCGACAAAGAGCACAATCGCTGTAAGCTCGGTGTGCGTACCCGCTGCAACCGCTGCGAGAAAACGCCGCTCAAATGCGAGAAAATCTTCGTACACATCCGTGAACTGAGACGCATCCCCGCCCCCTGCGATCCAAAATCGCAGCGCTTGTGAGCGGGGCCAGCTCCACAGACCACTCGCGCTGCCCTCGCGCTCTTTCACAAGCATCCGAGCTTGTGCGCCGCTCTCGTACGGTGGTGCCAACAAGAAGGGACGATCGTTGGTGAAGTACTGGGGACTCTCTAACATCGCGAACAACTTTGGTAGATGAACGCCAACTCCAAGATCACCCTCACCCAGCGCTTTTTTGCCACGGATCAAGCGAACCCAATGCGCGATGCGTCTTCCAATCGCCTCTGGATCTTCGAGGCTCGCAAGCTCTGTGGCAAACCGCTGAAACATCCCGTAGTTGTTGGGCTCTGCAACCAGCAACAACCCGCCAGGTTTGGTCACGCGCTTCATCTCCGCAAACGCACACTCAGGATCACGGACGTGAATCAAAACGGTCTGGCAAAACACAGCATCAAATGTGTGATCAGCGAAGGGAAGTTGCTCAACTTTGCCCACTTCGTACTGCATTTGAGCGCCCGCGAAGTGATCTACAAAAGTTCGCGCAAACTCTTGTGCGCCTTGCACCCATTGCGGCTCTGGGTCGATCCCGGTGAGTGAAAACTTTGGCGCCAGCATCGGAGCGAGCAGTCGACCAAAGTGTCCCAACCCACATCCCACATCAAGCACTCGCTCGCACTTGTTGAGCCCCGTGCGTTGGGCGATAAGCGCGAGAAAGTCTGGATTCCACCAGTCGTTTCGCGTGTCGTTGAGGTGCTGAAAAGAGTGTGGGCCTGTTTGATCTGCCGTCATTGGGTGACAGCGACTATAGCAACATCCCCAGCTCAGACGTCGGCTTCACCCGCGGAATATACACCCCATGCAGCGGCAACGTAGGCCACTGTTGTGCGGCAAAAATCTCTAACTTGTGAGCTTGCGCTTGGACTGCTTCTGCAAGCCGCGTGGACACACCGTCGACCATGTACCGAAGGTGAACCTTCTTGCCGGCGTCGTCGTAGGCCCACGTTCCAATGATCGCTCCGTTGTGGACAATGGTCGCACCGACACCGTGTTGCTTGGTCACAACGCTCTTCTCTGCAACGGAGGGCGGCAACAAAAGAGGACACAGCGCGTCTGTCAGCG
>JANNCG010000651.1:0-3014 GCA_031386385.1 Myxococcales bacterium | reverse complement strand
AGACATTGGCGCGGCACGCGACAGTTCCGGTCGTCAACGCGCTGACAGACGGGGGGCATCCGTGTCAGATCCTTGCGGACCTGCAGACGGTGCGTGAGAGTTGCGGATCCCTCGAGCGCCTCCAATACGCCTGGATTGGCGACGGAAATAACGTCGCGAATAGTTGGATTGAAGCTGCAAATATCCTCAAGTTGTCCCTACGTGTCGCGACTCCGGTGGGCTTCGAACCCTCGGTCATCCCGACACATTCTGGGGTGAGCTTGACAACGTCACCAGTTGACGCTGCTCGGGGCGCAGATGTCGTGATCACCGATGTCTGGGCCAGCATGGGGCAAGAGTCTGAGATGGCCGCACGAAAAGCTGCATTTGCGGGATTTGTTGTCGATGAAACTTTGATGGCCAACGCCCAACCGTCGGCGATCGTGCTGCACTGTCTGCCTGCTCATCGAGGCGAAGAGATCAGCGCCCGATACTTGGATTCGCCAAACGCGGTCGTGTGGGACGAAGCCGAAAACCGATTGCATACGCAAAAAGCACTTCTTGAGTACTTAATGCGCTGACTTTTCGCGCGATTTTTCAGGGACTGTTATATGCTCAGGTAACCCAATGGCGCGTTCGCTCAACGACGCAACAGACGACTTGACTCCTGCAGAACGCGCAGACATCGAAGGTCTATACCTAAAGATGGGCACAGGCACGCTCTACGAGTTTCTCGGAGTGGGTGAAAACGTTGACAAGAAGATCATCCGCGACGGGTATTTTGTGCTGTCCAAGCAGTTTCATCCTGATGCGTATTTCGGGCGCAACCTCGGCAAATACCGGGCCCGGCTTGATGAACTGTTTCGGCAGCTGACGGTCGCCTACGAGACTTTGTCTAACCGCCAACAACGCGCAGAATATGATGTCTCCATTGGGCTGGCGCCAAACCGAAAGATGGATCCGCCCCCGACACCGGCCGATCCCCAGGCCGTCCGAGACGCGCTGCGACAGACAGGTCCCATCGTCGCGGGGATTCCTGGCGGTTCGGCTGCGCGCGCGACTGGTGAGCAGGCGGTGATTCCTCCTCCCCTTCGATCCACCGGAGAAGGAGCCGCTTTGCGAACTCCAATGCCGAAGCCGCCAGCTCCTGTCGAACGGACCTCCGCTGAGATTGCGCGAGCAAAAGAAGGTCTTGCGCATAAACTCAGAGGCAACTGGACGAGCACTGGCGAGACCGCCGCGATCTCCCCCTCCCACCCCACCAACACCGCGGGGGCACTACGCGCGCAATTTGCAAATCGAGAAGACCTCGCTGTCGCGTCGAAAATTGACGCTCTGCGCGATTCAGCTCGTCGTCTTGAGGCCACTGGCGATTTTGGTGGCGCGGCAAACACGATGCAGATCGCGATGGGCATCTTGCCCAATGACGAGGGGATTCGTCAGGAGTACGAACGCCTGCATAAACGTGGGGCAATTCAGCACCTCGCACAAAATCAGACCGCCGCGCGGGACGCTGAAAAAGCTGGTGATTGGCAGCGGGCATATCAATATTGGCAAAAAGCTTTGGTCGCCGATCCACTGGAGTACTCAGCCAATTTACAGAGCGGTTTTGCGCTGCTTTATCTCCGACGTGACCTGCCCAAAGCGGCTGAATTCGCGCGCAAGGCACTTGGTGCAAATCCACGTTCTGTCAACGCGTACGTGCTCCTTGCAGAGATCTTTCTCGTGGCAGAAAAACCGGCAAGCGCTCGCCGGGCCGCCGAAGAAGCTGCAAAACTGGACCCAACTTCTGCTACAGTGAAAGACGTCTTGATCCGCTCGCGTTGAAGTCAGCCGGACTCGTCCTTCAAACCATCGCTACGCCAACATGAATACCAACCTTATATTTCTCCCACGCTCCAACTCGTCTGCCCGACAGGGATCCTAACGATGGAATACGTCATTGGAATCGATCTGGGGACGACCAACTCGTGCGTTGCGGTTGTGCAAAATGGAGTTCCGACTGTTTTACCAAACAGGCAGGGCTACAAGACCACACCGTCCATGGTGGCGATGACCGAGACAAAGAAGAGATTGGTGGGACACCTTGCGAAGCGTCAATCAATCACGAACGCTGAATACACGGTTTACGCAGCAAAGCGATTGATCGGTCGAAAGTGGTCTAGCGATCCGGTACGCCAGGTCGTCAAGAGTTCAAGCTTCAAGATCGGCGAGGGACCACACGGCGACGTCCGAATTGATCTTCGTGATCGAAGCTACGCAGTGCCAGAGATCTCAGCGATGGTTCTGGCTGAGATGAAGGCGATCTCTGAAGAGTATTTAGGTCAAGAGGTGCTCAAAGCGGTGATCACCGTTCCGGCGTACTTCAACGACAACCAACGACAAGCGACCAAAGACGCTGGCACAATCGCTGGCCTCGATGTGATCCGAATCATCAACGAGCCTACCGCTGCGGCGCTCGCGTACGGATTCGGTCGCAAGTTTGATAAGCAAGTCGCGGTGTATGACCTTGGGGGCGGGACGTTTGATATGTCGGTCCTTGAGATGAGCTCGGACGGCGTATTCAAAGTCATCTCCACGGCGGGCGACACATTTTTGGGCGGAGAAGACTGGGATTTGCGCGTCATTGACTGGCTCGTTGAGGGCTTCAAGAGCGAGCACAACGTCGACCTTCGGTCTGATCGCATGGCGCTTCAACGACTCAAAGATGCGGCAGAGAAGGCCAAGATTGAGCTGTCATCCGTTCGCGAAACCGAAGTGAATCTTCCGTTTATTATCACGTCGGGACGCAACGAGGCCCTGCACCTGCAGCGGGTATTGTCCCGCGCAGAGTTCGAAAAGCTAACCAGTGACCTCGTTGAGCGAAGCGTGCAGATCATGCGCGAGACGCTCGATGACGCTGGCATCGGTCGCGATGAGATCGAGGATGTCGTGCTCGTCGGAGGGATGACAAGAGTTCCGAGTGTCGAGCGAGCGGTCGCGCAGTTCTTTGGACGAGAGCCTTCTAAGGGAGTTCACCCGGACGAAGTAGTGGC
>JANNCG010000599.1:0-4201 GCA_031386385.1 Myxococcales bacterium | reverse complement strand
ACAATACAGCGAGTTGTTCACCGACATGATCACACCGGTGCTCGCACACGCAGCAAAGATCTCTTCCATCGCGAGCGCATAGCTGACCGCGTCCATGCCCGAGCCGTTCCACTCGGTCGGGATCGCGACGCCCATGAACCCAAGTTCAGACATTCGCTTGACTAAACCCGCAGGCCAGCTCGCCTGCTTGTCGAGCTGCTTTGCGAGTGGGGCCACTTCGCGCTGCGCAAACTCACGCGCTGTTTTTTGAATATCGCGCTGTTCTTCAGTGAGTGAAAAATCCATCTATAACTTCTCCAGCCGAACCTTATTTGCCTTGAAAAATTCTTGGTGCGCGCGGGTCTTTGACAAACGCGCGCATCCCATTTTTTTGATCTTCGGTGCCAAAACACACACCAAACGCTTGCACCTCAAGCTCGTTGGCGACGGGCAACGGGACGTCGTGGCCCGCCCGCATGACACGCTTGGCCTGCGAGACCGCGATGGGCGCATGTGCTGCGATCTGCATCGCGATCTCGTCGACCTTTGCGTCGAGCTCTGCGTGCGGAAAGACCCCATCCACCAAATGAATCCTGGCGGCTTCGGTGCCATCGATCGTGTGACCGCGAAACACCATCTCGCGACACTTTCCGACGCCCACCCGTCGAGCCAATCGCTGTGTGCCTCCAAATCCCGGAATCACGCCCAAGCTGACCTCTGGCTGTCCGAATTTGGCTTTCTCGCTAGCATAAATCAAATCACACGCCATCGCGATCTCACACCCACCGCCAAGCGCGAAGCCCTGCACTTTCGCGATAATGGGAAATCTTGCGTGCTCAATTCGGTCGCCGACCGCGTGGCCGTCACGAGCAAATCCCTGCGCTTTTTCTGGCCCCATCTCTGCCATCTCGCTGATGTCAGCACCCGCAGCAAACGCTTTGTCTCCGGCGCCCGAGAGAATCCCAACACGCACATCGCGGTTGGACTCAAGCTCAAACATCGCGCGCGAGAGGGCGGCGACGACCTGGCTGTTGAGTGCGTTGAGTTTATCCGGCCGATTGATTGTGATTCGAACCAAGGGACCTTCGACTACGACGAGGACGACTTCCGACATATTTGTTGCGTATTGAGTACACCAAGTTTTGGATCGCCGCGAGTGACACAGATGTAGGTGCGCACGAATCAGAAGGCAAACCTGCTTCCGTTTGAATTTGCGTTGTGCGGCGCTTGGGTAGTAAGTGAGAAGAATGTCTCGTTTTATGCTCTTCATCGCGCTCGCGGTGCAGGCATGTACGCTCCCTAACATTGTCCGCGTTGAGGCGGCCACCAGTGTGGACGCGACCGACGAGTCCGTTGTGCCCGACGGAGGGCTGCGCATTACGTTTCCTACGGAGTTGACGTTAGAGCAGTATTTCGTCCCTCCGGTGAGCGTGCCCACGCCGGCTACCTCGGCCCCGATGGGCGGCAAAATTGTCTCGGACCTGACTCACCTGTATGCATCTGCGTATTATCCGCTCGGGCCCGCGGGCGCGACGGCTAGCATTTTTGCTCGCGCCAAAGTGGGTGGGTTTTGGACGCGCATGACAGATGTGGTCGGAGTCGCTGCGCCAGCGGCCATCGCGATGGACCGCAGCAACCAACTTCACCACGTGTTTGTCTGCAACGCCAACTGCACCATTGTCGGAGTGCCCAATCGACGCACCGCGACGAGACTTCAGTATCAACGCGTCGACGCAGGGCTCGTGAATTTCGACTCCGGAACGGTCGAGTTTGAGCCCTCACTCGCGGCTCTCTCAAACGTCGAAGTGACTGTAAATTCTCAAACAAACGACGTTTTTTGGTCCTACCTTTCTGACACGATGGACCGCAATCGTGTGTTCGCCGTGGCGCCCAGCGCGGCCCGGCCTGCGCTTATTTTTCCCCAGATGGATGCAGGGATTGTGGACGCGCGAGTCGACGGCGGGCGCGATAGCGCAGCGGCGTATCCAGCCACCACGCACACTCTGCAAACTCCGACGGGTCCGATTCATGTGGCCGCAATGCGAGGTCCCGACGGGGGCTTTCAGACCGTCGAGCTGTTACGGCGAGGACCGAGTTCGCTTGAGCGAATCGCCAGCATCCCAGGGACCCGGGTTGTCACTACGCCTGACCCAGACCAGTTTATTGTCGCCAGCGTTGGGAGATCGCCCAACGGGACGCTCTTTGTCCTCGTCTCCGACGGGCTCAACGAGTTTCAAATAGGTGGATTTCTGCATCGATTTTCTGCCGATGGCACACCTCTCCCGGGGCCGACTAGCCTCGGCCGGGTGGATAAATCTTCGCAGCTCCACGTCATCAACGATCAAGATATTTTGGTCTTTAGCGGCAGCTCGCTGAACTCGGGGATCGGCGTTTGGCAGAGCAACGACGGGGGGGCGACGTTTCCGCAAAACGGGCGAAGGCAGCTACCCTACTCTGCGCAAAGCATGACCGGTGTCCCGATGGAAACGGCTGCCCTCACCACCATGTCCATCGAGACCCCCTGGACTTCGCCGGTTGGCTGGGATCCATACCTGGTCCGCCTCGTGTTGTCGCTTCAGCTTCGCTTTGAGGGCTTGGACAGCTTTCGCGGCGCGGTTTACCTCGAAATTCCGTTGGGGCATTAAGCCCGTTCTATTTGAGCTTCTGGCCGTTTTCGTAGCGATAAAACCCACGGCCCGTTTTGCGGCCAAGCCACCCAGCCGTCACGTGTTTGCGCAGGATATTTGCTGGTCGATACTTGTCTTCCCCCAAATCACGCTGCAGCACTTCAGCGATCGCTAACACCGTGTCCAAGCCGATCAAGTCCGCAAGCTCCAACGGTCCCATGGGATGGTTCAGTCCAAGCTTGACGCCTTCGTCAATGTCCGTCGCCGTCCCAACGCCCTCTTGCAGAGCAAAACACGCCTCGTTGATCAGAGGCAGCAAGAGCCTGTTCACGATGAAGCCCGGGGCATCGTTCGCAGTCACCACCGTCTTGTTCATCCTCGTCGCGAGGCTCACGGTGGAGGCATAGGTTGCGTCGCTTGTCTGCAGCGCGCGAATCACTTCGACGAGCTTCATCAGCGGCACAGGATTCATAAAATGCATCCCAATCACAGAGCTTGGGCGACTCGTAACGGCTGCAATTTTAGTGATAGAAATCGATGAAGTGTTAGACGCCAAAATCGCATCAGGCTTCGCGGTCGCGTCGATTTTCTTAAACAGCTCAAGCTTTAGCTCGACGTTTTCGGTCACCGCCTCGACGATCAAATCGCAGTCGCCCAGATCTGCGATGGTCCCAACGGGCGTGATGCGCGAGAGCGCCGCGTCTTTGTCTTCGGCGGTTATCTTGCCCTTCTCGACGAGCTTAGAGAGCGTGCTCTCAAGCCGAGCTTTTGCCTTCGTCGCGAGCTCGACCGACGCGTCACCCAACTTCACCTGAAGTCCAATTTGTGCGGCTACCTGCGCGATCCCTGAGCCCATTTGACCGGCGCCAAGGACGCCCACTGATTGAATTTCTTTGCTCATTTTTTTGCTCCTCTAGACGCGCTCGACGACGACCGCGACAGCCTCTCCGCCGCCAATGCACAGCGTCGCGAGTCCTCGCTTCTTCCCCGTTGTCGCCAGTGCGTTGAGCAGCGTGACCATGATGCGAGCACCAGATGCGCCGATCGGGTGGCCGAGGGCGACAGCACCGCCGTAGATGTTTGTCTTTTCTGGATCGAGGCCAGCTTTTTGTGCGACCGCAAGCGACACAACAGCGAAGGCTTCGTTGACCTCAAACAGGTCAATGTCACTTACATTCAGTCCAAATTTTAGCATCGCGAGCTCGATGGCCTTCGCGGGAGCGGTAGTAAACCACTCAGGAGCTTGTGCCGCGCTGGTGTAGCCAACGACTCGCGCCAAAGGTGTCAGTCCCATGCGCTTCACCGCGTCGCCTGACGCGAGCACGAGCGCCGCAGCACCATCATTGAGCTTGCTCGCGTTGGCTGCGGTGATGGTACCGTCTTTGGTGAATGCTGGACGAAGCCCGGCCATCTTGTCGGCGTTGCCGCGCTTGGGCTCTTCGTCCTCGCTAATGGTGACGCTACCCTTCTTGCTCTCAATCACGACATTCACGATTTCACGTGAAAAATGACCAGCAGATTGAGCAGCGAGTGCCCGACGGTAGCTCTCTTTAGCAAACGCGTCTTGGGCCTCGCGAGGGATGTTGCACTCTTTG
>JANNCG010000598.1:0-7231 GCA_031386385.1 Myxococcales bacterium | reverse complement strand
CGATGCGTTCGGACAGCAGCACCGAAGCGCCTCGGTCAAAGCTGACAGCGCGCTGGTGATCGTGCCGCCACGTTCACCACATTCGGAACCTCACCGCTCTCAAGAAAGCACTTCACAATCCTGACGGTTTCAGCAGCAATCGCAAGCTGCGCTTGTGTCGTTGACGCCCCAACATGCGGGGTCGCGATCACCTTGGAGTTGGCCAAAATAGGATGCGTAAACGCCGCGCTGCCTCCCTCGGGTTCGCCGGGGAAAACATCGAGCCCCACCCGCAGCCCGTGCGTCTCAATGGCCGCTGCAAGTGCGTCGTAGTCGAGCACCTCGGCGCGGGCCGTGTTGACAACCACAGCGCCCTTTGGCAGCGCCGCGAGGACTGTCGAATTGACGATCCCGCGCGTGAATTTGTTGAGCGGAAGGTGAATCGAAAACACATCGCTCTCCGCTGCGAGGGCCTCAAGAGAGGCCGTTCGCAAGACGCCTAAGCTCTTGGCTTGCTCGGCAGTGAGCGCGGGATCAAACGCGCGGCAATCCATCCCGAAGGACTTTGCGCGTGTGAGCACTTCGCGCCCAATGGCTCCGAGCCCGGCGAGTCCGAGACGCTTGCCGTACAACCCGTCCGATTTGCCAAACTCTGCCTTCTCCCAACGCCCGCTTCGAAGGGACGCTGTGGCGTCGCCAACACGGCGATCCAGTGATGCGATGAGCGCCATGGCGAGCTCCGCTACGGCAATCGCGTTTTTTCCTGGGCAATTTGCAACGTAAACACCGCGTTCAGAAGCACACTCAACGTCAATCGTGTTGGTCCCTGCGCCCGCGCGAACAATCAGCGCGAGGGTCTTCGCTGCTTCAATCGCGGGACGTCGCACTTCTTTGGATCGGACAACTAAAACATGCACCCCCGTGAGCGCGTCGCCCAAGGCGTCTTTGCTCAGCGTGGGATTGTATTCAACCTCAAGCCCTGGGAGCGCGCGGAGCGCAATAATGGCTTCATTTTCGAGCTTATCTGCAACGAGAAGTTTCATTTTTCATGGCCTCGGTCTTGAAAGAGATGGTTGCGCCATTGGGTGGGTAGATCCAAAAACCCTTCGGCATAAAGGTAGTCATAAATGGCGTCGCAAACGACGGAACAAATGTCGCTAAAAATTTGCGGATCGGCAACGAAATGCAGTGTTTCATCTCGGAATGTCTCGCGCATTCCCTCGCTGCGTTCAACAATCGGTCCCTGAACATTGAGCACCAATCGCTCGAGAAAGTGGCTCTCAAACACCTCGCGAAATCGTCCAAACATGTCGGGTCCAAGCTTGTATCCAGCCTGTCGCCCTTCTCCCACCCGAGACTGCTTGACCACCTGCCAGCAGAACTCTCCTAGCGAGGGTTTGAAGTCTTCATAGAAAAACTTCAGCAGGACCTCTCGATAGATTTTCAGCAGCGCTTCGAGCTCTGGCGTTGTGCGCGAGAGAAACTCCATCCGAAGGTCTTTTTCAATGGTCTCATACCGTGCAGCCGCCTCAGCGGCCACGCCAGGCTCCGCGTATCGTTGTGCCTTCAGAGACGCGATGATCGCGTCGCGATTTGATCGAAGCGCGATGTAGAGCGCTTGATCGGGGTAAGAGACTGAGAGTGCCTGTCGCACCTGCGTAGTGATCTTGTTGTACAGCGCTGAGTTAAAAAACAGCGAGGTAATCTTGCGTTGAATGTCCTCGAGCTTTCGACGCATAAACCCCTCGCGCCGTGAAGAAAACAGTTTTTCGAGCAACGCGCGGAGCGTCCCGATAAGCTCAATCGAGACATCCACTGTGGGTTGTTGCTCGTGTTTAATCACCACCCGTACACCGGCGAGCTGCAGCGTCTGGAGCTCAGCCACCACGGCCTCGGTGATCGCGTCCAGGTCCTTGTTGGTGCGCTGTTCTTCGCCATAATACACCACCTTTGCCTCGATCTGTTCGTCTCGCAGGCGCTTGGCAGTGGCAGCGATATCAATCATCGCTTTGGTCGAAGCAGGTGAGAGCAGCGAGCCTTTTGACGCGTTTGCGTTGAGCTCCGCGGCGCTAGGGCTGGTGACTGTAGCTGGCGCCGGGCGTGGAGAAACAGGAGGCACAGGAGGTGGCGTCCCGGGAGGCCGGGGTGGTTTCGAGTCGTTCGTCACAGCGGGCGGGATGTTGCCTCCTCCCAGTTAATGCTGCAACACCGCTTCGCAGTTCTGTAGGTCGATTTGCCATCGCGCGTGCTGTCCGTGGACGACGAAAACGCTCGCGCCGACCTGCTGAATGTTGGGGCGTGCTTGTTCTCGCAGCGCGAGCACCTCATTTGATTGACAACGCATCGACCACCCGATCCGAAGTGAGTGAGCGTTTTGCGATCGCCGCAGCACGACTTCACCCAAGACGAGCGCGCGGTTGGCAAATGGTTGAACCTCAACAAACTCGGGTCGAGGCACTCGGCGCAGCCGGAGGATGGCGAGCGTCCCAAGCGCTGCGAGGAGCACAAGCGCACGAATTGAGCGCCAAATCACAGATAAATTGCGTTGATCAGTTGCCAAGCTCGATCAACGCGCGGCGCGCATCGTCCGTCCCGACCGAGCCCGGAGGTACCAGTTCTAAGTAGCGACGGTAATGTCTTCTCGCCGCGTCGCGGTTGCCTGCGCGTTGCCCCACTTCGCCTGCAAGACGGTGAGCCTCTGACAACCAGGCGGGCGGGGCAGGCAGGTTGTCGCCCAGCTGTGTGGCTCGGTTGAGCTCACTGAGCGCATCACCATCGCGCCCAGAGTCCGCGAGCAATCGGCCATAGCGTGATCGCCAGTCATTTCTCTCCGGTGAAATGGCCAACGCTCTGCGGTACAGCTCCATTGCCTCTGCGGGGTGATTCTGCTCGGCGTTTGCCTCAGCAAAAGTGACCATCGCGTCAGAGAAATTGGGGTTAAGCAGCAGCGCTCTGCCTGCGTCTTCGCGTGCCTCTCGTGCCTGGTGTTGACGCACATGAATCTCGCCACGAATCCAAAAGCCTCTGGCATACGTCGGATCAAGCGCGCAGGCTTGGTTTGCGTGCTCAAGCGCGCGACCAAACTGTCCACGAAGCAAGTTGGCCTCTGCGGCGTATGAGCGAAAATCGGCGCGCGTTGCGTCAAGTTCCGTAGCCCGCTCGAGCAGTCGAACAGCGTCCGCAACGTTGCCACGCAAAAACTTTGCGCGACCCAAAACAAACTGCGCATCTGCGAGATTGGGCTGGCGTTCTACAAGCGGAGTGAGTTGTCGGTCTGCCTCTGCTGGGTCCCCAGCTGCGACAAGGGCGCTGGCCAAATGGACGAGCAACTCTGCGTTGTTGCCGTCTTGCGCGAGGGCGGTTCTAAACGTTGCCACAGCAGCTTGTGGGTCGCCACGCTCTTCGGACACCATCCCGCGCTCAAGCAAAAGCCCTGGATAGTCAGCGTCTAAGTGTTGAACGGCGTCAAGCTCGTGGGTGGCGTCGTCGAAGCGCCGAAGCCGCCGAAGGACCTGTGCGAGAAAAAATCTCGTTCGGACGTCTTCTGTTCGCAGCTGTGCTGCCTGGCGAAGCTCAACCTCTGCCCCGGCAAAATCTCCGCGTGTGTATCGTCCCTCGCCCAGCGCCCGGTGGATCGCGGCTTGGTCCGAAACTCGGCCTCGTGCACGTTCAAGAATTTGCTCGGCTTCGGTCGGTCGCCTCGCAGAATAAAGCAACGAAGCGAGGGTTGTGTAAGCCTCAAGCAACCCATCATCAAGCCGAATGGCCTCGCGAAGCTCACGCTCTGCCGCAGGTTTGTCCTCCATCGCAAGCTGCGCACGCGCTAGCCAATAGCGGGCGCGGGCTTCGTTGGGATGAGCGAGCGCGAGCCGCTGCAGTTTGGGAAGAGCCTCGCCGTGACGACCCAGGGCGATCGAACACATTCCAACGCCGATTGCAGCGTCGATGTCTGTCTCGTCGGACGTTGACGCCGCCGTGAATCGCGCGAGGGCCTCTGAGTAGTTGTGTTGTCGATACAAAATCTTTGCTGTGCCTACCAGCGCTCCAGGCGCGCGCGGATCGACTGCGAGTGCGCGTTCGAAGGCCTCTTTAGCCGCCGTAACACGATCTCGACCGAGCTCAATCTCGCCAATCAACACCGATGCTTCGACCCGCTCGTCTGAGGATGCTTCGCGGGAGAGCTGCTCGACCTCGTGAGCCAGGACGACCGCACGATCTAGACGATCAGGGTTAGACGCTA
This sequence comes from Myxococcales bacterium, assembly GCA_031386385.1. Classification (GTDB taxonomy): domain Bacteria; phylum Myxococcota_A; class Polyangia; order Polyangiales; genus JANNCG01. Next base: position 3,012 of record JANNCG010000598.1, on the reverse strand, counting down.
AGATTCGAGCCGCCAATAGTCGCGCTCCTGCATGTTGAGGAGCATCGGTGCTTAACGCCTCTGCTTCTCGCAGAGACCCTTGGCGATCGTCCGTTAGATACAAAGCACGAGCGTAGAGAAACCGTGTTCGGGGAGAGCGCCGTGTGGTGGCCGCAGCTCGGGTAGCCTCAAGCATTGCGGTGACATCTGTGCCCTCAAGCAACGCCATCAGATGCAAATCGCGCATCGAGGGGTCGTCTGAACGAATGTCCCGCACGCGGTCTGCGTGTCCCTGTGAGAGCTCCCGCGCAGATTGGACTGATGCAATCCATGGCGTCCCGGGAGGCAGTAGCGTGAGCTTGTCGAGAAGAATGCGAGAGCGGCCAACGACTGCCGGATCGCTCCCAAATCGCGCGAGCAAAAAGTAGTGCGCATAGGCGTCATAGGCGATTAAATCTGCCTGTTTGGGTGTGCGGTTCAGTTGATCATCAAGCTGCCTGAGTGCGCGTTTTGCACTGCCAAACGTGTCCGCCACCAAGAGTGCTCGGGCGGCGGCGATGACACGGGTTGATGCGGCATTTCGCTCAGCGCCGTGAAGGGCTTGGTCAATGAGCTGAGTGCCAAAGGGTCCTGCGCTCGTGAAGGACAGTCCCGCTCCGCCGAGGATGATTGTCCCGACCAGGACGCTGGCCACAATGACACCACGGCGGATGGGTTTTTCTTTGACAACTTCTTTTGTCCGCCCGCCTGCGCGATTGGTATTGCCAATGGTTGCAGCGGCGCCCGTGGGGCGCGAGGGGCTGTCGGTCTCGAGCAATCCGTTCGGGTTTCCCTCAACGGGAATCTGGTCAAACTCATCGCCGTCATCGCTCTTGGTGGCTGCGGATTTTGAGCTGCCGTCGAGATCGATTTCGCCGTATCCGGCGCCCCCACGCTTGGTGACCGCCGGATCCGGTGGTGGTGGCAACGGTAGGTCGTTTGAAAAATCTAGCCCCATCCCAGGAGGGCCGCTCTTCGTAAACGCAGAGGGTCCTGGGCTTGCAGTCGCAGGAGCGGACGCGACGGCAACGCTGTTCGATTCGACAGAGGGCACAAAATCAAAACCGTCGTCGTCATCAATGGCGTTGCGGGTGATGCCAACAGCGGGGGTTTTTTTCGGTGGCGTAGAGATCGGTGCGGCGAGATCGCCAAACTCAAGCTCTCGTGGACCAGGATTTTTGCTTGGTCCAGAGGGTCTGTACTCAACCACGGGTTGCTGTGGTTCGAGAGCCTGCATGACCATGCTGGGCGCTCGAGGATAGGGTAGTGGGTCGGGTGCCTCGGGAATCAGCGAGTCAATCTCTCCAAATCCGGGCACGGATGGAAGGGGAGCGATGGACTGCTTCGGAAAATTTCCCTGCGATACACTTGGCATCTGGCTCGCTACAGCGGGCATCTTGTTCTGGGAAACCGACGGAAAAATTCCGGCTGCAGGGGTCGGGAGTGCCCCGCCACGAGCGGGCAAATTTCCGCCGCCAACGAGAGGCAAATTGCTTGCGCCGATCGCGGGTAAGTTTGTGTTGCCGATCGCGGGTAAGTTTGTGTTGCTAATCGCGGGCAGGTCTCCAAAAGCCGGCGCCGGAAGTGCGGGATCACCGAATGGATTATCAAGCGAGTCGTCAATCGGCACTGCAGGGAGCAAAGCGGGATCACTGCTGTCCAATGCCATCTCGTCCAGCTTGAACAGCGGGGATTGTGGGTTGCTTGCTTTGATCGGAGTTGGCAAGTGGTCTGGAGTCTCTTCGGATCCTCCGAGTGTTTGCCGAGTGACCGCAGGGGAGGCCGTCCCATCGGGCCGAACAAAAATGGACGCGCCACATTTGGGACACCGCGCGCGCATTCCAGACTTCGGAATACGACGTTCGTCGGTATCAAAACTCGCGTTGCAGCTTGGACAGAGAACCTGAATCATACATTTGCCTCATGACTCGCTTGAACGGCGAAGTCGAACACATTCACGCCAGGACGAAAGTGTGAAAAATTAGCGGCTAACACGGTTTCGACCACCTTGTTTTGCACGGTACATCGCTTCATCCGCGCGCTGAAAGAGAACCGAAAACTCAACCACGTCTTCGGGAAACGATCCGACGCCGATCGAGATGCCAGGCGTAAGAACAACCCCCTCGTACTCAAACTTATGGTTGGCAATCGCATAACGAACGCCTTCTCCCATCGCCATTGCAACGGGGATGGACGCGTTTGGGATCGCCGCGCAAAACTCATCGCCCCCAAACCGCGACGCGATGGACGGGCTTTGAATAATCGAACCAATGACGCGCCCACACTCGCCAATCACGTACGCCCCAAATCGATGACCGTAGGTGTCGTTGATCTTCTTGACCCCATCCAAATCCATCACCAGCACGGACAGTTGAGTGCGTTGTTGCTTCGCGTTCTGAAACAGCTGAGCAAACTCTTTGTCAAAACGACGACGGAGCATGAGCCCGCTTAAATCGTCGATGTTGAGCATTCGCTCCATTTGCTCGTCGTAGGCAGCCTCGACCGCGTCTTGCTCTTCAAACCGCACAACCGTGCGCCCAATCGCGATTCGGTCATTGGGACTCAACAGCGTTTCGGGCAGCTTTTTTCCATTCACCGCGGTGCCATTGGTGCTCCCAAGATCGACTACCGCCCAGGCTCCACCACGGTCTTCAAACCGGCAGTGATGCCACGAGACACCTGCATCGGTGAGGATAAAATCAGCGTCTGGGGCTCGGCCCGCGAGAAGATTGCTGTCGAGCTTGCGTCGAACACCGACGTCGTTGCCAGCGATCACGACCAACACAGGTCGTCGATCATCGCGGATCGAGCGATAAAGCTCTTCCCGTACGTTATTGCCTTCATCGAGCTTCAGCGTCTTGAGTGAATCCGACGGGGCGGTATGACGTTGGCGTGGGTCATTGCCCTGCGACATAAACTTTTCTTACCTGCGACCCTACCACAAGCAGAGGTAGTTTCTCTAATTAGTGAAACCGAAGTTGTTGTCTTATTTTC
>JANNCG010000593.1:0-4283 GCA_031386385.1 Myxococcales bacterium | reverse complement strand
TACGACGGGGTAAGGGGCGCAACGCAGTTCGAACTGTCACTCGTGGCCGACGCCCGCTGTGAAGCCCTTTCGAGCAACCGAGCCATTCGCACCACCCGTGTGATGGGCTCAACGCGAGGCGTTGTGCGATTCGAATCGCTCGCCGCTGGTCGAACCTTTGCCGTCGTCGCCGATGGGTACGGCGCTGAGGGAGAGCGTGTGGCGGCAGGATGTGTCGAGTCGGTCACGGTCGCGCCGGACATTGCGCGTGAAATTCCGCTTCAAATGCGAGATTTTCCGCTGCGTTCGGAGGGTCGTTATGTCCTTGAGTTGCAGCTCGGACTCGATGTTGTGGCCACGCAAGCCGCAGCGCTGTGGCGCGAGTCAACACGAATGAACGCAGACGAGGCAGGGACGATCCTGTACGCGATCAGCGATGCTGTCGAGCGAACATCGGGTCCTGTCGTGCGCGCGCAGTTTGATACTGCGATCGACAGCCAGCTCAGACAAAATGTTGAGGCCGCACTGCGGACCCGAGACAGCCTCCCATCGAGCCTCATTCGTCGTTGGTCTCAGGCGATTGCCGCAACGGTCGGAGGCACCCGCTGGGAGGCCAATATTCTCGCGACCATCCGGGACGGTCGTACCCAGTTTGTGGTCGAACGGGTGCAGATAACAGTTGATCCTCAGACGCCAGAGTTGATCGGAGACGACTTGACTCGAGCCGTCACCGCGGGCGGAAGTGGAACCATTGAGTCGCTCGCGGGCGACAGGGTGGTGATCAATTTAGATGCGGTCTCGATGCCCGTGTCAGCCATTGCGCTGGCGGCCCGGGATGCGCATTTGGGTCGCGTCCGTGCGGAGTCAACGGCCGCACGTTTGCGCAGCTCAATTCGCTGTGACCTCTTGGATTCTGTCGTCCGTCCGTTCGCGGGGAGCTGTGACCAAAGCTGCGTCGTCGAGGCGTGTGAGCGTGTCTTGACGCAGTGGGCGCAAAACTTTGATGATGCGTTGGTCTCATCGACCGCGAGTCTCCGAAACGCGCAAGCGTCCTTCGTTGGCGTCGCGCGGGCGCCGACCGGCTCGGTGACGCTCAGTCGGGTGGCTACGGGCGCTGTCGAAGGGCTCTTCGTTCAAGACCCCTCCCGTCCCGTCCGTGGCGTCGGAACGCTCACAAGGCCCTAAAGCGCGCCGCAGGAGCTAAGCTAGGACGTCCATCATGGCAAGCGAGCCAGCGGTTTTGAAAACCCTTCGTGTTTTGCTAGGTCAGCACGAGGCACGAGAAAAGCTCCACGTGGAAGATCTCGCTCGAGCGGTGCGCGTCGTTGTTGAGTGCGAGACACAAGTGTCGCGAAGCGCCCTGGCGCTCGAAGCAGCCACTCAGCTGGTGCGCGTAGCGAAGTGCAATGCGCAGCCAGTTGGTGCCACAAGCGCAGAATATCTGCAGCACGCGCACGCGTTTCGAATCCGGCGAGAGGCTGAGCGGCAGATATGTTTCGAGCGAAATGCAAGGGACACAAAATCCCTCGAGGCGGCTGAGATGCAAGCGGCTCAATGCCGTGTCGTGCTTGCCGAGACGAAGGCCAAACGAGAGGCAGTCGCTGGACGCATCGCTGAAACGCTCAAAAAAATGGCCCTTGCCGCTGAGACAGCCGCGGACGACGAGGCATCCGAACGCGCTGGCCGACGGCGCGTGTGACCGAAATGTCGCTGTCTTACCAGTAGGTTTTTTATACGGTGACAAAGCTGCGACGGTCGGATGGCGTTGTGTCGCTCAGTTAACGCCAAACTCAATCTCGTACGTCGAAGAAATGAAACGGGTGCCTGCAACAAACCATTTGCAGCCGCTCTGAAACAAACTCGGCAGTTGAAGCGTTTAGTGAGTGTCAGGCTGTGTCCCAACCAAAGGTCTAATGTCTTTGAGGGGTTTACACCTCGAAGACTGAGACCAATGTTTACAGGCTATCCAACCAACAGTGCCATCAGCTTGGCCTGATGTGTGCAGGATGTTTGTGGAGAGATGAAATAACACCGTGTCTACAAGAGCAAACCAATCAGCAACGAAGCGTGTATCGCGAAAACTGTCGAACAAAGTTCAGCGAAACAACCGGGTAGCGTCTGCACGCGAGGACAATACCACGCTGACGAGTTCGCGCAATGTGGGGGCAAAACGGAGCACTGGTACCGCAGCAGTTTCAACGAGAGGAGCGATGGTCATGAGGCAGAGCAACGCAGTTCGAGTAGAACAACCGGCGACAGTCGAGGCACCTGACGTCACAAGCGACCAGGCCGCCGCAGTGGAGCCAGCGACGCTTTTGTTGGCCGCTACGGAGGCTGGGCAGGGTCCGTTGGCGAACTATTTCAAAGACATGACGCACCACGCGGTGATGTCTTCGACGGAAGAGATTGCGACGGCGACAGCGTTTTATGACGCCGAGGTGAACCGATGGCGAGCCATTTTTGCTTGGCCCCCTATGATGCCAATCGTTGAGCGAATCGTCCGCGCTGAGATGGCAGCGGTCGCGTGTGACTCAGAGGTTGCTGAGTTTGAGAAGCTTCACAAGCTCTTAAAAGTGTATGCAAAAAATAGAAACAAGCTCGACCGAGAGAGCGCGGCGAAGTGGACGACGCTCGTTGGCGCGCTCTCGTTGAAAGTCCGGGAGCTCGATGCGGATCGGCTCTTTGTTGAAGCCGTCGAACTCGAAATTGAGCGCATCGCGAGCGGAACGGAGAGCGACGATGACAGCCGCGAAAACTCTGAGGAGGATGCGGGGCTGCACCTTTCCAATGGGTTCATGCGGTATCTGCAGGGCGTGACCGCTGCGCGCACGCGTTTGATGAAGATCAAGAACCAGTTTGTCGCTGCGAATTTGCGACTCGTTGTCTCTATTGCGCGTCGATACAACCGCGGTCGAATGGCGCTGATTGATCTGATTCAAGAAGGCAACATTGGGCTGATTAAGGCCGTTGAGCGCTTTGATCACACCCGTGGCTATCGGTTTAGCACTTACGCAAGTTGGTGGATTCGGCACGCAATCTCTCGAGCCATCGCGGACAAGGGTCGTGCGGTGCGGATTCCTGTCCATATGTTGGACACGTACAATCGCGTCCAACGCGCTTCGCAGCAGCTTGCCATTAAGATGGGTCGCGATGCGACGCGACAAGAGATCTCTGTTGAGACCGGACTGTCGATTGAGAAGCTTGAGAGAATGCAGCGCGATTGGGCTGATACGCCGTTGTCGCTCGACAAACCCATGAACGACGAAGATGGCCGCAGGTTCATTGATGTCCTTCAGGATGACGAAACACCCAATCCTTACCAAGTCGTTGAGACCAATGGTTCAAACGCCGAACTTCGACGCATGCTTGATGCGCTCTCGCCGATGGAAGCCAGGATATTGCGTTGGAGATTCGGTCTCGATCACGAAGAAGAACTGACGCTTAAAGAGATCGGGGACAAATACAATTTGTCTCGCGAGCGAATTCGGCAACTTCAAGAACAAGCATTGCTCAAGATGCGAAAGCAGATTCGCGAGTGACAGTTAATGTCACAGCGAGGGTGGACGCCTGAGAATTATGGGTTATAGTCGTGTTCATGAAGAACCGATTGTCCCGATTGTTGAGAGTGCTGGAGTGGTTTCCGCGAACGGGTGCGCCGGACGTTGATGCGATTGCTCTCCAGCTCGGAACAACGCCGAGTACCGTTCGGCGAGACCTCCGAGACTTGCGAGAAGCCGGCGCTTTCGCTGATAGAACTGCCGCCGTCGATGCAATCGCCAGCGCAGCGGCGAGCGCGGAGGAGCCCGCGCAGATTCCGATCAAGTTCGAGATTCCCGCCAATGACGTGCACGCGATCGCGTCGGACGACGAGCTGGTCGCGATGTACGTTGGTGCTCGATTTCTCGCAGGCGAAGGCGACCTCGCGCTCGGCGACCGCGCGCTCAAGGTAGCTCAGCACGTTGAGCAACTTGCATCTCCGGCCCTGCTTGAGCGACTCGCTGAGCTCGACACGCGCTTTCGCTTTGGCCCAAGAGAGAGCGAACGTCGCGCGCGGCGATTGATTGCGCAGGCAATCACCGAGCGTCGAGTGATTAAGGTTCTCTATAAGGGCGACAAAGATATTGTCGCGCGAGAGCGCATGGTCGAGCCGACCGCCCAGTTTTTTATCCACGACCGCTGGAGCTTCTATGGACACGACCGCGAACTAGGTGAGGTGCGACAATTTCGTCATGAACGGTGCAAAGAAGTGTCACTCACGGACGAGCTGGTTTCGCCCCGTAACGAGCGTGGACTCAACGGTTTTG
>JANNCG010000589.1:0-4442 GCA_031386385.1 Myxococcales bacterium | reverse complement strand
CTCGACTGAGCCGCCCGCCTCGTCGGAAGTCTAAGCGACGACCGACAACTTACTTTGCAATAATCTCCCGAGCTCTGCCCCCAACTCAAGGGCGTCGGCTGCCGAGCCTCTGAGCTGAGCTCGAGCCGTCCGAGCGCCGTCGGGGCTCGCAAGAAACCCTGATAGCGTCACTGTGTCGGTCGCCCCGTCGTAGCGAGCGTACGCACCGACAGGCGTAACACAGTCCGCACCGAGCACATTTTGCACAGTGCGCTCGACGTCCGTCTCGAGCCGCGTCGCTCGATCTTCAAGCGCGCGTCCGAGCTGTTCAACCTCTGGGCCTCTTGTCCGAAGCTCCGCAGGTCGGCCCTCAATCGCCAAAGCTCCCTGCCCAATGGCCGGAATCAACTCCGCGTGCAACGACACTCCCACCCGATCAACACCAAGCCGCTTCACCCCCGCTTGCGCCAAAACAATCGCGTCGTATTGCCCCTCATCCAGCTTGCGCAAACGGGTGTCAATGTTGCCGCGAAGGGGCAATATCTCCAGATCGGTTCGACACTCTAGCAGCTGCAGCTTTCGGCGAAGAGAGCTGGTGCCAACTCGGGCATTGCGAGGCAATTCACTAAGCGATCGCTGCTCTTTGCTCAGCAGAATATCCCACGGGCTTTCACGGGGCGGCACACTCATGATGGCGAACCCAGCTTCAAGTTTCGCAGGCAAATCCTTCATTGAGTGCACGGCAAATTCGGCGTGACCATCCAGCAGAGCTTGCTCGATCTCGCGCACAAACAGCCCCTTTCCGCCCACTTCATAGAGCGGTCGATCCTGGATGCGATCGCCCTCTGTCACCACCCGGTGCAGCTCATACGAGTATGCGCTGCCGACGGCATGAAACTGCGCGAGGACCCAACTCGATTGAGCAACCGCCAGCGCGCTACCACGCGTAGCAAATCGAAGTGTGATGGGCATAGAATTCTTATCTCTTCTCTTCTTCGGCTGCAGAAAGCCCAAATAGCTCACGAACCACCGACGCGATGGCGTCAGCGTCTTCGGTCGCCGCGCTCTTTCGCAGGGCGATGGTGGGGCTGTGCAATAACTTGTTTAAGACTGAATCGAGCAACGCTTCTATCGCGGCCCGCTCTGTGGGACCCACTGTCTTTAATTTCGCACTCAAAGAGCGCTCGAGTTCGATCTTTGCGACGCCCCGAAAATGCTCACGAAGTGCCGCAATTGTGGGCCCTGCGCCCATGCCCACTTTGCGATCTCGAGCAAACAGAGAGAGCTCTTCTTCGACGATTCGCTCTGCGTCGCCGAGGGATCCGCCGCGCGCGTTGAGGGCTCGTCCGACCTCGCGTTCGAGGTCATCAACGTCAAAAAGATACACCCCATCCATTGAGTGAATGCGTGGGTCCACGTTGCGGGGCACGGCGATATCAACCACAAACAGCGATCGACCTCGGCGTGCCTTCATCGCCGCACGGACCATCTCAACGGTGAGCACAAACCTCGAAGATCCCGTTGAGCAGAGCACGACGTCCGCTTGAGTCAAAAGCAACTCAAGATCTTCTAGCGGGTGGGCCACCGCGTTGCGGGCGCGTGCGAGCTCAACCGCACGGTCGTAGTTGCGATTTGCGATGCTCAGCTTGGCACCCTTTTGCGTGAGCGACCGAGAGGCACCGAGGGCCATTTTTCCGGCCCCTACAAGCAAGACTCTGGTGCCCTGAAGCGTGCCAAAAATCTGCGACGCCAAGTCTACCGCGACGCTCGCAACGCTCACGCGCCCAGTGGAGAGGCCAGTCTCGGTGCGAACTCGTTTTGCCGCTTGAAATGCTCGCGAAATGGTCTGCTGCAGTCGAGGACCGATCACCCCGGCGCTCTGCGCTGCCGCAAACGCCTCTTTGACCTGACCCAAAATCTGAGGTTCTCCAACCACCATGGACTCAAGGCTCGACGCGACACGAAACACATGTCGTGTCGCCGCATCGTCAGCATAGTGGTAGAGGCAATCTTGCACTGAACCACCGGGCGCACGTTCTTCAAAAAATTCTTTGAGTGATGCAAGGCTGAGCCCCATCTGTTCAGAGACGACGTACGCTTCTACTCGATTGCACGTCGCGACGAACATCGCCTCTTGGACACCCGCGCGCTGCGACAGCATCTTAGCAGCAGCCCCAAGCGCCTCAGGATCCACCGCCAAACGCTCGCGCAGCTCCACTGGCGCGGTGCGATGGCTTAGCCCTACAACGACGAGCGACGGTGACATGGATTAACGCCGCGCCAGGTAGAAAAATAAAGACGCCGCAAGCGCTGCGCCGCCAGAGATCGTCCCAAGCATCGCACGACGACCACGCCACACACCGGCGTAGCGCAGCACGCCCAGCGCGACAAACACCACCCATGTCGCAACCGCAAAGAGCTGCTGCCACGGAAGCCCGACGCCTCGCGCCGATCGTGCAGCCACGATATGGCCCGTCACAATCCCCACCGTCAACGCGGGAATCGCAATTAAAACGCAGCGAAAAGAAAGTTGGTCGAGCGCCTCAAGCGATGGCAGTCGTCGAAAGAGCGGTCCGAGGGTTCGAGCCTTCACCTGCCGCTCCAACAGCAGATACGCGAGAGCTACGGCACAAGCAACCGCGGCGGCGGTGACACCCACGCTGTTGGTCGCAACGTGAACCACAAACACCAGACTCTCACTGCCTCGACCCACATGACCTACGCGTGAGGCGAGCAACATTCCGAGCGCAATAGGTAATGCAAATACTGCCAACACATCCATTCTCGGGCCCACGCGTCGAAGCACAAAGAGCGCGGTCGCGATCAAAAGCGCAAGCGTTGAGAGGGTCGGTCCGATCCCATCAAAGGGCGCGATATGATGCGAAAACCAGCGCAGTGCCACGCTGAGCGCGTGGGATAGCATCGCCACACCAAGCAGCGCGGCGCGGGCTCGAGGCGAGGCAAACAAGCCTCCTGCTTTCTCTTCATTCGCCCGTAAAAATGCGACCCAGAGCACCCACGCGAACGTGTACGCAGCGGCGCTTACCGAGAAGAGGGCTTCAATCACTTCACGTTGTTCAAGAAAAACGCCTGCAGTGAGGCGATCGTTTGCGCACGTGGTTTTGGTTTCGCTGCGATCACTTCGGGGATTACCGCCGTGCCGATGAAGCCCTCTTGGACTTCGTAAGCGTTGTCGGCGAGCAACACGCTACCGCTCAGCAGCTCTGCTTTGAGGGCCTCGAGCTGCTCAGCGTCTTTCACTTTTCCGACCAGCGGCTCTGCCTCGGGACCGCCCGTGACTTCTTTGACAAAAAGTACGCCGGTAATCAGATGAAATTTTTGGTTCAGCTTGGTGTCAAAAAGCTCTTCGCCTTCGACTTTCGCCCGACCTTCGGTCAACCACTGATCCAAAGCTTCTTGTGAGATAAATAAACGACACGCTGCCATAACGGATAGGAGAGGGTAGCGCGCTCGTTCGCCGTTGGTAAAAAATAATAGCGCCCCGCCCAAGAGCAACTAGCGAAGGATACGTGCCGGACGCTCAACCAGGCCACGGAGGGCAGCCAAGAATTGCGCCCCAAGCGCTCCATCCACCACGCGATGATCGCATGATACGGTGACTGCGCACCGTTTGCCGGGCACTACGACCCCATTGCTCACAACCGGAACATCTCGCGCCGCGCCAATCGCCAAGATCATCCCCTCGGGCGGGTTAATCACCGCCGAGAAGCGATCGACGCCATACATCCCGAGGTTTGAAATCGAAAACGTGCCGTCGCTCATCTCAGCGGGCGTCAATTTTTTCGCGCGGGCCCGAACCGCAAGAGCTCGGACCTCAGTTGAAATTTCACTGATCGATTTGCGATCGGCGTCGCGCACGACCGGCGTAACCAAGCCGTCTTCAATGGCCACAGCAACTGAGATATCGACTCGGTTGTGCGTCAAGATGTTGCCGTCGATCCACGAAGCGTTGGACGCAGGAACCTCTCTCAACGCGAGCGCGCAAGCACGAATGAACAGATCATTCACAGAGATCTTTTGCTCTTTTTCGACCCCATAGTTGAGCTCTTCACGCATCGCTGTGAGTGCTTCGACCGCGAGATCCACCTCGAGATAAAAATGTGGAACCGTTTGCTTGGACTCAACGAGCCGGCGTGCGATCGTTTTGCGCATCGCTGAAGCTGGGCGTGAATCGCTTGGTGCCCAAACTGGCTGCGAATTCACAGACGAAATCGCTTTCACTACCGTCGTTGATACGACTTGTTTTGCGGGCGCCACCGCACCGGCTACGTCCTGCTCGGTGATACGACCGTGCGTCCCGCTTCCAACAATTTGCGAGATCTCAAGGCCGCGATCTCGCGCCAGCTTGCGCACGCGCGGAGAGCTCGGGCCGCCGGGAGTTCCGCTTGGGACCGCGGTCGGCGGAGCCTCGGGGCGTGGAAGCAGGATCAACCCGGCGACGG
>JANNCG010000545.1:0-3654 GCA_031386385.1 Myxococcales bacterium | reverse complement strand
AGCGCTGGCGCAACATCCTTCGCGCGAAAACGCGCTCAGGCAGGAGTCCGGTGGTCGCCGATGCTGCCAGTGTATGCACGATCGATCTTTGCTCGCTCCAGCGCTGAGCAACGCTCAGACAGTGGCTTCATTGACTGAGCCAAATTGTGGGCAACGATCCTCTTGCCTGAGCGCTCTTGCGTGAAGGATGTTGCGCCAGCCCTGCGGCGCGGCGCCATACAGCACTGCATCAATGGGAAGGCAATTGCATCCATTGAACTGCAATTTCAAAGTGTTGCGCCCGCTGTGATGAATGCTGAGCGCTCAGCTGCGGCGCCATGCCAGCACCGACCTGGAGCGAGAGAATAAGCACAACTTGCCAATCTCCGCCGACGATGAGGCACCCAATGAGAAAGAGCAAAGTGTTTTTAGCGGTTCACACCAACTGGGCAGTTCGCGGAAGGCAGCCTCGGATCACACTGGAGATCGAGCGACTCATTCGTGATTCGGTCGCGGCCCAACTGCATCGACTGTGCTGCCCGCTTGTCGCATTTGGGGCAGCTGTAGATCATGTACACGTGTTGCTGTTGCTCAGGTCGGTGCTTCCGTGCGACGAGGTGATTCGAGCAATGAAGGGTGCCTCGTCAAATCTCCTTCGTCAGCGGGTTGGCAGCGCGTTTGAATGGCAACACGAATACGCCGCATTTTCTGTGGGCAAACCCGGGCTCGCTCGGGCAGCCGAGTACGTGCGAAATCAACGCCAACACCACGCCACCGGAACAACGATAGACAACTACGAATAGGGCCGCGTCGGAGCGCAAACTGCGGGACGCGAAGGGCAGAGTGTGCTGCGAGCAGTCAGAACATTCACGCCGCTGGGTTCACCCCGAACGAGTATCGCTCACATCCAATTGTACCGCCGTGGGTCCGCCGTACGAATCGGCACGGATACGCCCGACAATCGAGTAGCGCTTGCCTTCGACCAGCGCGAGTTCTTCCCGCGAGACACGCTCGATTCCATCGCGAATGAAGAGGGTGACGGACTGCGGACCAAGCCTCACCCGCGCACGCAGATGGACCTCGCCCACCACGCGAATGGACTCAATTCTCGCATCATGCAAGACCACCTGGGCCTCCGCGCACTCTTGCCCCGTGGGCTCAAGCATATCGAGCGAGTTCGAGAGGGTCGCGCCCAGAGGCCCTTCGAGATCCGCCACCGTAAACTCTGTATCAATCTCGATCGCACCGCCGCTGAGACGGTGGCCATGCTCTGCGCGAAAGGCCACACATGCCGCCGAAAACTCAGCCCGAAATGCGTCAATTTTATCGCGATGGACGCTCATCCCAGCAGCTCCATCGTGGCCACCAAATCGAATCAACTGCTCTGAGCACGTCTTCAACAAATCGTACAGCGGCCAACCCTTGGGCGCCCGCGCGCTTCCCACCCCTTCGTCCCCCTTCACCGAGATCACCACAGACGGAACCCCAAACCTCTCCGACAACCGCCCCGCCGCGATACCCGACATTCCGTGATGCCAGCCCTCTTTCGCCTCCACCACGCCACCACTCACCTCGGATCCATAAACCCGCAGCACCTGCGCGATCGCGTCCTTGAGAATGGTCTGCGAAATCACACGCCGTTCGATATTGTTATCTGCAAGTGTTTTGGCCAACTTCGTGGCCTCCGCCGGTTTTTGCGCCATCAACAACTGCAAGGTCGGATCCGCCGAACTGAGCCGTCCGGGCGCGTTGAGCATCGGCCCGATGTAAAACCCAATATCAATGGCCTTCACCGATTCACGAAGTTTTGCATGCGGCATCAGCGCCAACACTCCTGGTTGCGCTTTGCGCTCAGACATCCGCTGCAGTCCCGCACGGGTCAATATACGGTTATCTCCGGTCAAAGGCGCGACATCTGCGATGGTCCCCATGGCGACAAGATCAAGGTACTGGCGCAGGTCCAGCGTCACGCCGAGCTCAGCTCTCACCGCGGCGGCGATACTAAAAGCAAGCCCCACGCTCGCTAAGCCTTTGTACGCAAATCCGCACTCGGGACGGTGCGGATTTAAAAACGCCATCACCGGGAGCTTCTCGTCTGGGACCTTGTGGTGGTCAACAACAATTGCGTCGATCCCCGCTCGCTCGAGCTTCTGCAGTCGTGCGTGGTCGCTGGTGCCGCAGTCACACGTCACAACGAGCTTGGGCCGCGCCTCAAGAACTTTTTTCAGCGCCGGATCCGAGAAGCCGTACCCACCATCAAACCGCGATGCAACCATGGTCACCACGTCTCCGCCCATCGCGATCAAGGCCGATGAGAGCAAGGCTGCGCTGGTGATCCCATCCACGTCGTAGTCGCCAAATACCACCACGCGCTCTTTGCGCTTCACCGCATGTGCGAGTCTTTTTGCAGCCACCATGCGATCGACCATCGCATCGGGTGCGGTCAACTCAGCGAGCTTGGGAGACAAAAATCGCTTCGCTTCTCGCATATCGGTCATCCCCCGCGCCACAAGGGCCCGAGCGACGAGTGGGTGCGTTGCTAGCGAGCCCGACAGCTCTTTAGCGAGGGCGGCGTCTTGGGGTCGAAGTTTCCATTCCCTCACCATTTGATCACAGTTTGTGACCGTACGTTATCAACGGATGAGGCGCAAGTTTCAGCGCAGGATTACCGCAGCCAACGCATCGTAAAACGCCTGTCCATCTTCGTACCGATCGCTCGCGTCGCGACTACACGCCATATCAACCACACGGCACAGGCTATCGGGAAGCTCAGGCCGCCGATCCGCAAGGGGCACAATGTTTGCGCGCAGCACGTTGGTGAGTGGATCCAGCCCCGGGGTGAACTCAACAGGCGGCTTGCCGCTCAGCGCCCAGTACAAAGACGCGCCCGCAGAGTACACATCGCTCATCGGCAGCATGGTCTTGAACTGCGTGAGTTGCTCCCGTGGCATAAACTCATAAGTACCTGCAAATTGACCGCTCAATGTCAACCCCGCCATGCCGGCGTTGTCAACACTTTTTGCAAGCCCAAAATCGGCGATCTTGCCCCGGTGATCTGCGTCGATCAAGATGTTGGCGGGCTTCACGTCCCGATGCACGAGTCCTTGTTTGTGCGCGACCGCCAATCCCTCCAACGCATCAAGCACCCACCCCGTAACGCGACGCCAGTCGCCGCGAAATTTTTCGCCCAATGCGGCGGTCTCAAGGCTCCCGTTGGGGCACAACTCCATCGCGAGCCAGTAGGTCCGGCCCAGGTGTCCGCTGGAGTGAATTCGCACAATCCGCGGGTGGTCAAATTGCGTGAGGGACTCAATTTCGCGCAGAAAAATCGCACGATTTGCAGACGATTTGGCCACCTGAGCGCGCAAGATCTTAAGCGCAACCATCCGGCCATGCGCGTCCGTCGCGCGGTACACTTTGCCCATGCCCCCAGCGCCGAGCCGAGCGTGCAAAACGAAGCCGTCGACGGTCGGCAGTTCATCCTCGGGCTGCGACTCGGTCGAGGGTGCTTGGGTTGAGTCAGCGGGGAGCCGGTCGCGATCTTCGGTGTCGCCTGCGAGGTCCGCGAGGTCAACAAGCTGCAACCCTTGCTTGCGCTTCACAGAGCTGGACACCCGAATCACAAACCGAGTGTGCCCGACCTTCACCTCGTCGCCGTCTTGCAATGCTTGCGGT
>JANNCG010001352.1:0-4597 GCA_031386385.1 Myxococcales bacterium | reverse complement strand
CGGCAGTCTGGTCCTGAATCAGGCCCTTGCCGACATCGGCTCACTGCAAGGAGAGTTTCGACAAGCAATGCTCATTCAGCGGTGGAATGAGCTCGCAAGCAGACTTGAAAACACTGATTTTTTTCAGCAGACAATGCGTATCGAGTGCTCCTCTGGGACGTTTATGCGGGCGATTGCCCATGAACTCGGCGAGTCCTTCGGAACCGGTGCGCTGACGACCAGAATTTTGCGAACGCGTGTAGGAACTCATCGGATTGAAGACGCAGAGGTTCTTTCACCCACCGATTCGCTGACAGTTGCTTCACAAAGCTAAGCGTCTCTCATACTCTCTGGATTGATGTTGGCTTTCAGTTTGCACAGAATCGCGGCGCTTGTTACGGCGCTCTGCGGCTTGTGTTTTGTGTTCGGCACCGCCGGCTGCATTTCACCAGCGACTGAGGTCGTGTTCTTGATTGATACGGACATTCCCGTGAGCGTCCCTGGCGTCCTCCGGGTGACCGTGCAGTGGGCAGGGGAAGGGGCTGTCACAACGCGCGAGTATCGCTGGACACGGGCCCCCTTCACGATGCTTACCGGCCAGGATGCGGGGCTTGACGCGGGGTTTGGGACCACGATGTTTCCTGCGAGTTTTGCCGTCGTTCCGAACACGACTCGTCCTGATCGGGCGTTTGTCGCCGGGGTTGAGTTGATCCTCGACAATGGGATCACGGTTCGCCGTCGTCTGTCGCGAACGCTGTTGACGCACTTTCGTCAGACCGTAGATGTCTTTCTGGCGGCGAGGTGTTTGGACCCAAGCGCGGGTTGCCAGAGCGAGCCATGCACGCGCCAACTGATGTGCGAAGAGCAAGGCAAGACATGCAACGACAACGGTGACTGCGTAACGCCCGAGACGCTCACGCGGACAGAGATTGATGGAAGCGTGGATGCCTCACGTCGCCCAGCGGAGTGCGGTCGGTTTGGCCAGGCGTGTTGTTTGTTCGCCGAACAGTGCCGCGGTGGGCTTAGCTGTAGCCCGACGAACGTGTGTGTACGGTGCCCGCCGGGATCCGAAGCATGCTGCGACGGCGAGACCCTTCGAGCAGACGGAACCGCCTGCGGAATGGCAGCACAAACGTGTTTGGCCGGGGGACGCTGTCAGCAGGGAGTGTGCACGCCTGGAGGGGTGCTTCCAAACGGTTCGAGCTGTATGCCTGCGGCGAACCCCTGTCAGACGGACGGAGTTTGCACCGATGGTGTTTGCACCGCGCCACAATCGCGACCCGATGGCTCGGTGTGCTCGCCGACCGTGGATCCGTGCCTAGTCCCAGGCGTTTGCATGAACGGGATGTGCAATCCACCACAACTTAGACCTGATGGAACGGTGTGCGAGCGGGCTGCAGATTCATGTCACGTGGACGGAGTCTGCTCGCTCGGGACCTGTACGGGTCAGCGCCCCGTAGCCAATGGGACTGTCTGTGGTCGTGCAATGGACAGCTGCCATCGTGACCCGGTCTGCACCGTCGGTGTTTGTGGCGCGCCAGTTGCGCTTGCTGAAGGCGCGATTTGCGCACCCGCGGGGAGCTCTTGCCAGCGTGCTGGAACCTGCCGGGCAGGCGCTTGCACGGGCGTCAGCAATGTGATGGATGGGACCGTGTGCGCAGCGGCGGCTGATCCGTGCCAAGTGAACGGGACATGCCGTGCAGGGATGTGCTCAGGCACAACACCGCAGCCAGACGGAACGGTGTGCGCGATGGCCCCGGCGGGCAATGTTTGTCAGACCAATGGGACGTGCACCGCGGGGCGGTGCTCGGGGCTTCGAAATGTCCCCAACGGTGCCGTACGATGTGCGGTCGCGGGGAGCAATTGCCAGACCGATGGTCTGTGTACAAACGGAGCTTGCCCCGGCCCTGGCAATGTGGCGAACGGGACCGTGTGTCGGGCGGCGGGGGTTCCTGCTTGTCAAAATGCAGGGACTTGTACCAACGGTGTGTGCGGCGCGGTCTCTAATAGACCCAATGGCACCGTCTGCGGCGCTGGCAACAACTGCCAAAATCCTGACACCTGCCAAGGCGGCGCTTGTGCCAATGGTGGAGCTGTCGGCAACAACGTCCGCCCCACGGCCACCACGCAGTGTTGTGGCGGGGTCGAAGTCTCGCGCGCAAGCGCAAGCCACTGCAACGTGTGCAATCTTGCATGCGCGACCGGGACATGTGCGGCGGACGCAATCAACGGCTTCGGGACACAATATTATTGCCGTTGCACCGGCGCGAACGCGCAGTGCACCCCGCGAATTTGCCGCACTGGCCAGGCCTCGCTCAACAACCGTTGCGCGTGCCAAAACTCAGCGCAGTGCCCCGGCGGCTCAGTCTGTCAAAACGTCAATCTCGCGCCTAATTTTTGTCGGCCATAGCGCAACCCCCCCCATCGCTTGTGAGTTGTAAGCTAGCTCGCGCTCTTCACAACACCAAACGGCGTCAACTCGGCCACAACCTCGAGCAGCTCGTGCTGCGCACGAATCACTGCATCAACGTCTTTGTACGCGTGACCGCGCTCGTCGATCACGCCCTGATCGTTGCTCGTCACCAGGGTGATGCCTTTTTCAGACATCTCGCGGACCATCTGCGTTGCGGCCTCTGCGATCGCGAGCGCTGTGGCCTCACGATCCACTCGGTGGTAGCCACCGTTGTCTCGCAAAATCTCGCCGTTAGCGTCCTTTACGAGCACCTTGGGCATCATTTGTCCGCGACTTCGTTGACGACCTGCGCCGTGCGAAACTGACCCGTGGGACAGTGCGCTACCCGTTCCGCGGCACAAGAAAGACTTGGTCTCCATTGAGCCTGGAATGGTCACGTACTCTCCTTTGGGGGCAGCGACGGCACCCTTGCGATGAACATAAACTTCGCGTCCTTCCCAGAGCTCCTTCGAGAGAAAATTGTGGTGCGTTTGCACGACAAAGCTCACCGAATAGTCTGGAAATTCCGAGGCCAATGCTTCATCCACGGCACCGCGGATGAGCTCACGGTTGCGCTCTGCATACCGCAAACAGTACGCCTGCTCTGCCAAGTATCCACGACCTTCATCGGTATCTACCGGCAAGTACGGAAACCCCTTTGGGTACTTCGCTCCCAAGCGCTCACACAGTTTTTCTGCGAGTGCATGGTAGTGACCGTTGACCGCCTGGCCGAGACCACGCGAACCGGAGTGCACCATCACCCAGACGTTGTTTTCAGCGTCCGTTTGAAGCTCACAAAAGTGGTTTCCTCCGCCGAGAGTACCGAGCTGGCGCGCGGCACGATCAGCGTTTTGTGCGACAACTCCTTCGAGTGCGTTGTTGAACTCGGGCAGGTCACCTTCGTTTGCCGAGACCTTCAAGACCTTGCATACCTTTTGGTTAACGAGCGAAAGGATCGCACGTACTCGCACGGGGTCCATTTGGACTTTGCGCAAGTTGGTCTTCATCAAGATCATTCCACAGCCGATATCGCCTGAGATGACGTCCGGGACGACCAAGCCTTCGGTACCAAACACGGTCCCGATCGGAACACCCTTTCCCGTATGCGCGTCCGCCATCAACGCCAGGTCACCGACAATCGAGGGCAGCTCTGCGATGGTCTCAATCTGTGCGAGCGCGCTCGCTTCGAGGTTTTCAGCAAAGATGCGAACGGTCTTTCCGTTGGGAGTGATGTGAGTCTTCATGATCTTCGTAGCCTTTCGTGAACAAACTCAGTTGCACGAGCGATGCCACTGAGATCGAATTGACAATTTCGGCCGATTATCGCAACTTAGTATAAAATCAGATATATCTTAGCTATCGTGAAAGCTAATGTAGCGTCCAAGCGACCGTGCGTGGTCTTTAGCGTTGTGGGCTCAAAACTCGACGCCCCCACGTCGTGGCGGCCTACCCTGCAGCTCATTCGGCATCCAGAGAGCCTGCCCGTCACGGATCTGGTGTTGCTTGTGCAAGAGATCACAAAGCGTCATACCGAGTTAACCCTGCGCGACGTCGGGATTGAGGCGCCGCACGTTCGCTGTGAGAGAGTGAGCATCCCCTTGGACGACGTGTTCTCGTTTGAGCAGGTGTACTCAACGTTTTATGAGTTTTGTCGGGGGCGAACTTGGCGCGAGGACACCGATTACTACATCCACCTGACGACCGGAACGCACGTGATGCAGATCGTTTGGTATCTCTTGATCAGTGAGCATTTTGCACCCGCGAAGCTGATTCAGACCAGGCCCCGGACACAAAACCGAGACAGCGGGCTCGACATCGTCACGCTCGATCTCAACGCGTACCCAGCGCTCGCGCGCAAAAAACATGCGCAACGTTTGGCGGGTCAATCGCTGCTCAAGATGGGGATTGAGACAAAGAGCGCAGAGTACAACCGTGTGATTGAGCTGCTTGAGCGTGCCGCGCTCGGGCCCGCGGTTCCGATGTTGCTGACGGGCGAGACGGGGACGGGAAAAAGCGCGCTGGCGCGCCGTGTGTACGAGCTTCGCAAATCAGCACGGGTGCTGAGCGGCCCTCTCGTCGAGGTGAACTGCGCGACCTTGCATGGGACTCTTCGCGAGAGCGCCCTGTTCGGACACAAGCGCGGAGCCTTCACTGGAGCAGAGCGAG
>JANNCG010000503.1:0-4739 GCA_031386385.1 Myxococcales bacterium | reverse complement strand
CGGCTGATAGACCCGAGTTGCACCGAAGATCTCTCAGCGCAGGACGCAAGCGGCTTTGTGGCGGCGATGCAGGGGCACTCTGTTTTGCACCTGGAGTGTCACGGAGTGTTTGTCGCAAGCACCCCGGGTGAGAGCTATTTGAAGCTCGCGGCGGACACGCCCGTGCGCGAGTTGCTGCAGGGCGGGTCATTTGCGCAGCCCTCGCTGACGGTGCTGGGAGCGAGCTCATCTAATGCGGTATCACAGCTTGATTCAAACGACGCCTTCGGGCTGCCCGTTGCGCTGAGAAATCTTGGTGCGACAGCAGTCATCGGACCGCAGTGGCCGGTCGACAAGGACGCCGCGAGCGCACTGATTGCGTCATTTTATCTGCAAATTGCCAAGCCGATTCCCACGCCTGAGGCGCTGAGAATCGCAGCGCTTTGGGTTCGGGGTGCGACGATGCGCGAGGTGATCGCGCGGCTTGAGTCCGTGGCCCATCCCGCCGCAGAGCGCCTGCGGGAGGCCACCTCGGACGACGCGATGGAGCTGCGTCCGTTCTCAGATCCTGTGCACTGGGGCGGGTTTTGCCACTGGGGCTCTCCCACGGTGCTCAGCGGGGGATAGGGAGAGCGCGGAGGATAGTGGGACAACAAATTATATTGTTTTATAACAATGTGTTGCTCGAACTAAACCCCGGGACGCGCGACAAACACGTTGTCGCGAGGGGCTCCGCTGTGGCAACCCGTACAGACGGCCATCGCGTTGGTCCCCATCGCATTGCCCAACCCATCGGCGACGGTCCCGTCGGCTTCGACAGGGTTTGGGGTTGGGAGCATGGTCCCTGCGGGGACCTTCTCGTAGTAGTACCAGCCCGCGCCACCGGCCATTGCGTTGACCCGTCGCTCAACCGCATAGCCAATGATCATTCCGGCAGCGTTTTGCAGCTCTTTTACCGCAGCAGAGCCCTCTGGAAACACGCCCATCCCCGCGGCCGCGGCGTTAAACAGCACATCGTTGGTGCAAATTCGATTGCGCCCATGCGGTGAACCTACTCCAACAATGGTCCGGCCAGGAACACCCATCGCCTCGCAGTGCCAACCCGCATAGCTGTTCGCCATGAGCCACGGCAGCAGGGTCGCTCGCCCCATGGGCGGAAGTTGATTGGCTGCGACCGTTGGGACATCGGCTGCAGCGTCGGAACCGACCATCGGAGTGCCGCAAGATTGGGACACGGCAGCGAGGATGGTCGCCACCAGAACGGCGTACTCGCCACGAAGAGAAACGAATCGAACCATTGTGAGTCTCCTTAGGAATTGCGCTAACCGTCCAACCATAGCGAACGAAAAAAATGTGTTGGTTGTCGAGAACACGCCACACGCCAAAATGGACGCGCATTCGAGGCGAGTACGCAATCACGCCAGGACTGTTACACCCCGGAAGCGAATCTTAGCGTTGGCAGTTCTTTCTCACCGTCAACAAGTTAGCAGCGAGTGCGAGTGCGCGTGACGGTCCAATCTCGATCGTTGATATCTGACTGTATATTTGCAGGCAACTACTCGAATGATCGCAGCGTGCATTCGATGGCCCGCGAGTTGCAATTTCACATTCTAGTGTTTGGGAGTGCCGCCCTCGCAACTTGCGAGTGGGTCATTCACACCGCGTTTGCGCGATGTGCCATGGCAGCTATGGCTCGATTTTAAGCTGCCCGAAGGGAACGTTGAGACATCAATGAAGACTAGCATCATGCATTGTTTGCACGACGCCGTGCGCGTGAGCTCACTTGCGACGTTTTGTGCCTGTGCGGCCGAACCGATTGCGACACCCATCGCAACGATGGTTGATGTTGCCGAAAGAACCGTTGATGCCGGGCAACCTCTGCACGAATCAACCTTTTGCAACGGCCCAGCGCAAGCACTTTGCGGCGGTGTTTGTGTCGACACCGCGATCTCCACGGCTCACTGTGGCCACTGTGGCGTCCAATGTGGGGGCATTGCTGGTGGCGTTCACAGCTGTCGCGCAGGACGATGCGTAGCGGACTGTGATCTGGGGCTTGAGTTTGACGGAGCGCAGTGTCGCACCGGTTCTGGGTATCCACGTCCAATATCGCCGCAGTCGCTGTCGGACGCGACGCTCCTTCGACCGACATTTCGCTGGGAATTACCTGTTGGATCCGATGGAGCGCTCGTAGAAATTTGTCGCGATAGAGAATGCCGCTCCCCCATTGAATCGCTTCGTGTTCGTGGTAGGTCGACACGACCCACCCAAGATCTCACGCCAAGGAGTGTGGTGTTTTGGAGAGTGCGCGGCCTCCGAGGGGATACTGTCAGTTCGAATATAGGCCCAACTTGGCTCTTTCATGTTCCAGCGCGAGATGCAACTGCGGGCGTGGACTCTAGTCGTCACCCGCACCTCGATATCAACGGCGATGGTTTTGACGACGTTGTCGTGCAGACGAAGGGACCGGTGGGGGTCACACAGTTCAAGTTATATGTTGGCGCGGCGTCGGGACTCACGACGGTCGCAACGGGAGAGGTCATTGAGCTGCGAGATTCTCGCGAAACTTCAGGAACCGGAGCTTACGCCGCAAACGGCGGGGACCTCGACGGCGATGGCTTCGGGGATCTTATTCTGAGTGAGCCGTACGCATCTCACTTATTAGCACCGCAAGCCGGACGGATCAGCGTCTATTTGGGCGGCAGCAACGGGTTGCAAACGCAACCAAGAGTCGAGATTGAGGGGGCCGGGTATGATGAGTACTTTGGCTCACACGTGGTCTGTGCCGGAGACCTCAACAGCGACGGCTTCGCTGATCTCGCGGTGGGATCACGGAGCCTGGGTACGAGCGAAGAACGAGTGACCGTTTTTGACGGCTTCGGCGGTGGAATTTCCCGGTATCTCACTACGATTTTGACACATACCAGCGCCACGAATGACTTCGCGGGGAGCCTCGCGAGCGGAGACTTCAACGGTGACGGGATCTCTGACTTGGCCGTGGGCACAAAGCCGCCGTTAGAGTTGTTTAGTGGGGGCATGATTCGCGTGTATTTCGGGCGTCGCGGATCACTTGCGTTTGCTCAACCGTTGGTTCTTGCCAATGCGTTGTTGAACCAGAAGTTTGGAGATGCGATCAGTGGCGATGGCGATTTTAACGGGGATGGGTTCTCGGATCTCGTTATCTCAACGATCGCGCGCGAAAACCTGCCTCAAGGGGCGCGAGTCTATCCCGGTTCTCAGATGGGTCTCTCGAATGGATCTTGGCAGGCGATCACTAGCGAGCAAGGAGATACCGGTTCAGCGCGAGCGGTCTCGGCGGGGGCGGACGTAAACGGTGATGGCTTTGGTGATCTGTTGATGGGAGCGGGCAACGCTCCGAGCGGAAGTCGCTCACCTACCGGACGTGCCTATTTGTTTCTCGGAAGTGTCAACGGGGTGAGCGATCCCCCCACGCGCGCCTTCGTCGGAGGTTGGGATAACGCTCGGCTCGGAACAAACGTCCGCTGCGCAAGTGACCTGAACGGTGACGGATTTGGTGACGTGCTGTTTGCAGCGTCGGCCGGGACGGACATAGCAACCCGTGGACGGCTGACGATATTTTACGGCGCGCAAACTGGGTTGCCGTTGCTTCCGTCGCTTGAGTCAGAGCCAAACGAAGGGAGAGAGCGGCTGATCGAAGTACTCGCGTTGCGACGGTATCAAAAAGGGACAGCCCGCCGAGCACTGGCCTCCGCGTTCAACATCCGAGATTGCGAAAGGATCTAAGCATCAATGCAAATTCACAGAAAATTGTCGTCTGTTCTCGCGTTAGCGCTGATCGTATCTCTCAGCCACTGCTCAGGTGCAACAGCCCTTCCAAACGCGCAGAGGGTCGCCTTTGAGCACGTCGATGCAGCAGGTGAATCCTCTAGCGATGACAGGACGCCTTCGCCAGAGCAAGAGTGCGAGTGGAACGAACGACATTGCAATGCGCGTTGTGCGGATATCCGCCGCGACGTCGAGCACTGTGGAGCCTGCGAGATCAGCTGTCCAACGCTGGCCCACGCGCAAGTGCAGTGCGTTGAAGGTGTCTGCGCCGTGACGTGCGAGCCAGGGTTGCGCATGATGCAGGGTCGATGCGTCGAAGAGGTACGGTACCCCCGCCCCATTGCACCGCTCTCGCTTGGCGACGTCACGCTGTTGAGACCCACTTTGCGCTGGAAACTAACAGCTGAATTCGACGGTGCCGTCGTGGATATTTGTCGAGATCGGGGCTGCCAGGACCGAATCGAAACACTGCGCGTTCACGCAACTTCGGTTCGCCCAACTCGCAACCTTGCGGCACGGAGCACGGTCTATTGGCGACTGCGCGGGCTACGCGGAGAAGATGAAGGTGTCATGTACAGCCCAACTTGGTTGTTTCACGTCCCCGCGCAAGGTGCGATCGCGGGAGTGGACACCAGTAGAACGCCCCACCTGGACTTGAACGGCGATGGCTTTGATGATGTCGTCGTCGGCAGTCCGCGCGCCGGACTCGTCGGACGGATTCACGACGGTGCAGTAGCCATATACTACGGCGGCGTTGACGGACCGCCCGCAACGCCCTCACTGGTGATACCCGGGGACGGGATTTCTCGACCGTTTGGACACGTAGTTGGCAGCGCAGGAGATGTTAACGGCGACGGCTTCGGCGATCTGTTTGTCGCCTCGTCGTATCGTTCGAAGGCGACATCAGCAAGCTGAACGGCATTACCGAGTCCACGCGCCGCGATGATTTGCTCAAT
>JANNCG010000460.1:0-4146 GCA_031386385.1 Myxococcales bacterium | reverse complement strand
GCAGGCCACCCACCACCAGTGTTCGAGCGCGAGTGGGATCGTAGAGCGTCACGGGATACAATCTCGGTGGGCCAACCACCGTGCGCAATGCGCTCGGCGTGGGCAACGGGAGGCCGTCACAATTGGCTTGCAGCCTCGGCGGACGGGTCAACACCCGATCCGCGTACACGTCGTTGTCAAACACCGTTGAAACCCCTGCATCAAAGGACCACGGCGGAAACAAGTCCTCTTGCAACCCCACACGCGCCCCGCACGCTTGAGAGAGAACCATCAACGAAATCACAGCACCCAATTCACCGTTACCGCGATGGCTACGGCCTCCCCCAAGAGTCATGGTCTCCACCGATCGAGCTCGCGGGTGAAGGTCCGGTCGCCGCCCATGACTGGAGTCCGTCCGCCGATCACGTAGAGCGCACAGTCGAACCACACCGCTGCGGCTTCAACACGTTGGTTCGCGTCCGGGGGCGGATCTGCGCTGAACCATCGATCGACACGCGGATCATAGCGCCCCGCGGTGGTCTGGTTCTCTTGTTGAAAAGTCCACACGTAGAGATCACTTCCGGTCCACACAGCGAACTCATCGTAGTGCCGTCCGACGGTCTCTGATCCAGGCGCGCCCGACGAGAGCATCGGTCGCCACCCATCGGGATTGGGGTAGTACAAACCGCCGGACTGAAGCTGGTTTCGATTGTTCATTCCGCCCCAGATGAGCATCGCGCTGCCCGTCCAAAAGCCAGCGTGCTGCCCGCGTGCTGCCGGCGCGTTGTCCACGGACACCGTGCTCCACTGCCCAGTGGCTTCGTTGAACCGCCAGCCCACATTGCGATACGGCCCGTTGAGACCGGTGGCCTCACCTCCGCCCCAAACAATCACCTCGCGCCCCGTGCTGACCAACGAGCTTCCTGCGGTTGAGTTTTGCTCTCGCGGCGCCAACACAACCTCCCAACGATCGGTCCGCGGATCATACAGCCGAACCTCGTTGTGATCGCCTTCAGAGGCCCCCGCCCACAAAAATATCTTCGCACCCACGTTGAGCGCCCGCCCTTGTGTCGTCACCGGCGCATTCGCCGCGGGCAACGCGCGCCACTGTCCAGCCTGTGTGAGTCGCGCTCCTGCGTGCGCGATCCCTCGCCAAACAAACAGCTCACGTGTGTCGGTGATCCACGCCGTCGCGAGGTAGCGCGAGTTGCCGCGAGGCCCACCATCGGGCAGCTGCGTCCACCGATTTTCACGCGGAACAAAAACCCACGAGTCCTCGCTGTCCACTCGCACTCCCTCACCGCCGTAGATGATCAGCGCGTTGTCAGCGATCACAATATTTGGAGAAATCCTCGCCGTAAACGCAGGCGGTGGCTCAATCGTGTCCCATCGTCCCCGCGGCCCAAACATCGCGGGACATCCCTCAATGGGCCCGAGCGACGCATCACCAAACGGAACATCCTCCGGCGCTAAAGGCATCACTGGCATCCGTGCACCACGGGCGCTGTCTCCACACGCAGCAGTGCCCACAAGCGTGCACACAACGGTGCCCACGAGCACCCAAAGCACCGCGCGCGGCAGAGCACTGTCTGAGCTCATGTCACGACCAGCCAACTTCCAGCAAGGGTTGTACTGCTGCAAAGAGCAACCGCGCGGTCAGCCCATCGGGCAGCCCCAACGGCCCCCGTAGTTCGTCTGCAATGCTCCCTTCCAGAGAGGTGCGCAGCCGTTCAACCGCCAGGGACCGCGCGCGTTGAATGCGCTCTCGCTGCGTCTCGCTCAAGAGCGTACCGATCCACTCATCGACTTTGAGCGAGAGCTCGGCATGCATTGACTCTTCGCGCGCGATTGTCTGCATTGCATCAGCAATATTGCTGTCCGTTGCATGCTTTGCCTGGTAGTGTGCGAGCAGCGCTCCCCAGGTCTCGAACACGCAGCCCTCGACGGCATTTTCGAGCGCGATGTCCACCACTGAGCGGGTCGAGTGCTCTGTCTTTCCCACTGGGCGAACTCGCCCGCCGTGCGCGCGAGCGAGACGCCCAATCACCTTCGCGTGTCGCGCTTCATCCCGCGCCGAGCGCAGTGCGGCACGACAAAGCGCAATGGGTGCTTGGTGCAGCTTGAGCTCACGTGCCAGACGCTGAAACGCACACACTGACGCGGCTTCGAGACGAGCCATTCGCGCCAGATGCGAGGCGAGCGGTCTGCGCGTGCGTTGACTCTGCGCGCGATCTCGGAGTCCACGCGGGCGTCGGCCAGACACGCAGCCGGGGCTCGCCCACCTCAAAACCGCGCTATTTCGCTCACGAACTGCGCCCGCCGGGTCCACAAAGACGACGATTTGATACAGGGTCGCGTCGCAGCCGTTTCCGCGCGTGCCGACCACTTCCCAACCGCCTGCAACGGCGCGCACGGCGCCATATGCTCTCATCGAACAGCCAACGCTGTAACCGTTTGCGATGGCCACGAGCACTGCCTCCTGCGCTGAGTCGATCGGTCCGAGCGCAGCGACAAGCTCCGCAGCGGACGTAAGACTCGAGACAACATCTCCTCGCGTCACAATCACCCCGGGCCCAGGCGAACAATGTCCCGTGCATCCTCCACGCAAAATCCGAGGGGGCGTACTCACTGCAACCTGCTGCAAACAAGCAGCCATGTTCATCGCGCCGCCGCAGATCGTCCCAACCACAGCCGTGGGCATATTCGGGACACCTTGCACCAACGCCATGCCGTCGACGTCTGGTGCAAGGTGTACAGCGGCGAGAGACTGGGCAGCCTCTCCACACATCGGATCATCAAACTGCGACACATCCACCAAGCAACTGTTGAGCAACAGCGACGGCCCGATCGCCCCCATCGCCGCAACAATCTCGCGAAAGCGCCTATTGAGCGATCCTGATTTCATAACATAAATTGTATGTTTGAGTCTCTGCCTACGTCAATGTGCAAGCTCAACACCCCAGTGCTTTGTCCAGTCATCACGCCTATGCGCGGGTAGCACACCGTGCGCCACCAACGCTGAGCCACACTCGCAAGACCTCAGATCCACGGCGGCTGAAATATCTCAAAGAGCAAAGTCGTTCGTGCGCGTGACGATCGAGATTGCGTGGATTTCGGCTGACAAACGTGCGTTTGCGTCCCGCAGATCCGCGCTCTGATCTGAGTAGAACCGGGCCGTGTGCACCGTGACGGGGGCGCTGCCGCGGAGGGTCACGGTGATCTCGCGTCCTGTCGCATCGAGCCCCATCACATCCAGCGTATACTCGGTCTCGCCGACCGGCAACACGGGCAGTGACTCGCTGAGCGACCAGCCCAGCAGCCGCTCTTTCGGAAATCTTAGCCTCGAGTGAGTCTCGCCCGTGTACCGCAGCCCAAAAGTCACAGTCCGGCTGTCGTCTGAGTTGGATCCATTGGCGGTGTTGCGAGTGCTGCTGACAGAGCTGAGCGTCACTGGTGACAGGCCGCTTGCACTCGCAGATGTTTCGAAAGAGAGAAGCCCCCTCGCCCAGCCAAGCGCAGCGCTTGAGTCTCGCCCCATCGCGCGCGGAACATGAGGGCCAGGGCCACGCGTACTCGACGGAATCGACGGGCCAAGCGGCGGAAAGTCCAGCGCTCGGTACACCAAGCGTGCGCTATCACCGGCGTCTACGTGCTCGATTAAAATCCGTCGCGATCGATCCGCTGTGTAGGTCGGACCCACAGCGAGAAGCACTAAGCCAACCACGGCCAGTCCTGCAAGCAACCGCGTCGCCCGGGTGATCTCCAACGGACTCTTCGCCAACTGAAGCGCCGCGCATCCGATGGGCACCAGCAGCACGGCAGCGACCACCGCGAGCACTGGATCCAACGCAAATGGAGCCGGGATAAAGCCTGTGCGCGGAACCATTCCCAGCAACAACGCGATCCACGTCTGGGCGTAAACCGCCGCAGGAATCACAGTCAATCCCGCTGTCACCAGCGCGCTCAATCGCGCCCGCTTGGGGCCCAAGACCGCCCGTGCGTGCATCGCCAAAGACAGCCCCAGTGTCCATCCGAGCGCGAGGTGGGTCACGGACAAATGCCAAGCTGCTGCGAGCGCGAGTGCGACACCGCATGTAAAAAAGGCTGAGCGCAGCAAATATGGAAGTTCTGCTTAGAGTTCCAGCTCGTCAATCAATCGGTTGGTCG
>JANNCG010000456.1:0-1807 GCA_031386385.1 Myxococcales bacterium | reverse complement strand
TGATGCTGAAGGGCAAGCTGATTTTTGACGGGACAACAGAAGAGGTTCAGAACACCGAGGACCCCGTGGTGCGACAGTTTGTGCGAGGCGAGGTGGAGGGGCCGCTTTGAGTTCTCTCCCTCTTGGTGGCTCGCTTGGAGGGTGGTAGAGGTTAATGGATGTTTGAGAATTCTATTCAGAGTGTGATTGAAGAGGCGTTTGAGACCCGAGCGCTGCTGCAGGCGGATCGAACGCGAGACGCAGTGTTTACCACCATCAGAGACCTGACCGACGGCAAGGTCCGCGTGGCGATCGCGACGCCGGAGGGATGGGTTGTGCAGGCGTGGGTGAAGCAGGCGATCCTGCTGTATTTTGCCCTGCGACCGGTAGAGCGAATCACCGCGGGTCAGCTGCAGTTTCAGGACAAAATCGCGACGCAGCTGCCGCATGGGGTGAGGGTGGTTCCGCCGGGGATCGTGAGGGTGGGGGCGTATGTGGCGCCCGGATGCGTGGTGATGCCCGGGTTTGTCAATATCGGGGCTTACGTGGATGAGGGCACGATGGTAGACACATGGGCCACGGTGGGCTCTTGCGCGCAGATCGGTAAGCACGTGCACTTGTCGGGTGGCGTTGGGATCGGAGGGGTCTTAGAGCCCGCAGCAGCGCAGCCGGTGATCATTGAAGACGGCTGTTTTATCGGCTCGCGCGTGGTGATCGTTGAGGGTGTGCTCGTTGAGCGAGAGGCGGTGATCGGGGCGGGAGTGGTGTTGACCGCGAGCACGCCCATCATTGACGTGAGCGGTGAGCAGCCCGTGGAGTGGAAGGGAAAGATCCCTGCGCGGAGCGTGGTGATCGCGGGAAGCAGGACAAAGAAGTTTGCAGCGGGCGAATATGGTGTTCCGTGTGCGTTAATCCTGGGTAAACGTACGGAGAGCACCGATCGAAAGACCTCGCTTGAGCTGGCGCTTCGCGACTTCAACGTGGCGGTCTAAAGGGAGCTTGTGATGACTTTAGACTCTCTCGAAAATACAGTTCTTGAGCTATGTAAGATCTCGTCTTTTACGGGCGAAGAGGGGCCGCTGTGTGACGTTGTAGAGCGCGAGTTGGTGGCGCTCTTTGGGCGTGATTTGGTCGCGCGTGATGGACACTCGCTTGTCGTCGCGCCCAACGTGGCGTTGGGGGATGGGACTCCCAGTGTGGTGTTGGCGGGGCACTTGGATGTGGTGCGAACTGAGCATGATGCCCCCGCGAGAATTGAGGGCGACAAGATCTATGGCGCGGGCGCTGCGGACATGAAGAGCGGGCTGGCGGTGATGCTCGAGATACTGCGCGCGATGGCGCGTGGCGAGAGGGTGACCAAGCGTCCGACGTTTGTGTTTTATGAGCGCGAAGAAGGTCCGTACCTTGAGAACAGGCTCGGGGATTTGCTTGAGCGATTTGAGTCTCTGCGCAAGACTGACCTGGCCGTGTGCTTAGAGCCCAGCTTAAATGTGCTGCAGCTTGGGTGCATGGGATCTCTGCATGCGACTGTGATTTTTCACGGCAAAACGTCGCACTCGGCGCGGCCATGGCAGGGGGTTAACGCGATTCAGAAGGCCAGCGGTGTGCTCGCGCGGTTGCAAGAGTACGGCGCGCGTGAGGTGGTGATTGATGGGATGAGCTATCGCGAGGTGATGAGCGCGACGATGGCCAAGGGAGGGAGGGGACGCAACGTGGTTCCGGATGTGTTTGAGCTGAATGTGAATGTGCGGTTTGTGCCGGGGCAGAACGCGCGAGTCTTGAAAGTGTTCGCGTGGATATTGCCCCAGAACGTTATCGCGTACTTGGG
>JANNCG010000430.1:0-2323 GCA_031386385.1 Myxococcales bacterium | reverse complement strand
GGGCTGATGTGCGCGATGTGCGCTGCAGGGATGGTATTTTTCACGATTTCGCGCGGCAGTGTGAGCGCAGTGCGTGAAGAGCAGCATATTCTTGTTCCAGCACCACCGGTGATCCCGCCAGCTGTGCTTCCCGAGGTCACTCCACCCACCGTTGAAGCCGTTCGCCCGACGCTACCATCTGGCGCAGGCACCGCTGGCCAAGATCCCATTCAAGGAGGCTCTGCACGTTGAACTCTACCTTTCGCGATCGCGCTAAGCAGAAGACTGTCGCCACGATCCGCAGCGTGGCGTGGGAGTTGTTTTTGTCTCACGGCTACGAGAAGACCACCACTCGCGAGATCGCGGCACGCGCCGGTGTCGCCGTCGGGACAGTGTTTCTTCACGCGCATGACAAAGATCAGCTGCTTCGGTCCTTGCTTGAAGAGCGCTTCGTTGCCGCCCTCGAGAGCGGCCGTATCGTCGCGGCGACCTCAAGCGATTCTCTTCTTGATCGATTGACGTCGGTGATCGCGCCCATCGTTGATGAGTGCAGCACAATGCCCGGACTGGCGGCGCACTTTTTTAGCGCGTTCAGCGATGAGACCAACCCCGCGTCCGTTGAGCAACAGCTGCTGCAGTCCTGGACGCTGCTGCTCACCAACGCAGAAGAGTGCGGTGAGACGCGATCAGAGATGGACGTTGAGACATTTACGCTCAATTTGCTGGCGATGTTTCGCTTTCACCTTCGGCGCTGGCTTCACACCTCACGAGCGAAGAACAACTTTGACGCTGGGGTACTGATGGCCACCCTTCGCAAGAGCTTCTCTGTCGCGCGCGAAGGGATTCGTCCGCGGGTGAAGAAGCAAAACTCTCTTGCACCGACGGCCGCTGCAGTGGCTCCGACGGTCGTGGGCCGAAAGACCCTCGCGCCGCCCCGCTTGCCTCCAGATCTCACGATGCTCGCGAGAGGCTATCGTCGCTAAACTCTGTTGCCGGATGTCGAAACAGTGGCAAGTGTACTCATTTGCCGAGGGACGCTCGAAGGGCAACAACAATGGACGCGCCGCGTTCGGTGCTGCAAAACGCCTCAACTTCACGCGATCCGGGTGACTCACTCAGCGCCGTGACCGTTGCGTCTCTCAGCACAGAGTAGCCGTCTGGCGAGTTGCGCCCCACACCATGGATGAGCTCGACCACGCGCATCCCGCGCGCACGGCGTGAGCGAACAAACTCAACGACCTTGCTGCGAGCTTCAACGCTCTCAAGCCCGTGCAAGTCCAATTTTTCTTGCGCATCGCTGAACCGCTGTAGCGCTTCGAGAGCAAACTCTGCGCCCTTTCGTGCCGCCTCGCATCGCTCATCCACCCAACGAACCGTGAGCTTCTCGTCGCCCTCTGCAGACGCGCGTCGGGCCTTTGCCGTCGAGCGGTCGGTGTGAACGCTCGGGCCTGCGGGCTTGACGCGGCTCGCGGGCCCGGCTTTTTTCTCCGAGAGTTTTTGCACACCGTTCATCGCAGAAGAGAACAGCTCTTTCTCTAAGTTTGGACGCCACACTTCAACCGACGCAGAGCTTTTGGGGTTCTTCGAAGCCGGTGTCGCGATGCTTGTGGGCGTTTTTTTCTTCTCGCTGTGCTTGCCCGTTGGAAGACCAACGGAGGCTCGAAACTCTGCCTCTTTCTTAGCCTTCTCGGCGACGGCTTCAAGGGCTTGCTGCGCCTTGTCGTCCATTTGTTTTTTGAGCTTCGCCAGTGTGTCAGCGCCCTTCGCAAGTTGCATCGAAGAGGCTGGTTTTTTCTTACTCATGTGCGCGCTCGCGATCCAGACGACGCACGCTCGCCAGAGCGCTATGAAGGCCCGCGAGCATCCCGTCTTCGTAGTTAAAATCATGGTCCGCGAGCTCTGGAAAATCATGCGGATTTTTCATGTCATCGGGCGTAATTCGCGGGTTAAGTCGGCGCGCAAAGGCGAACACTTTTTGCTCTTGCTGCTCAATCATGGACGCCAGCAACAGCTCGATTTCTTTAAGCGTTGGAGTTGGTTTGAGAGTTGATCCGTTCATCGAGCGCGAACCATACAACATTTGCGCGCCCTGCGCCCACACCGCTGCTTCGTCCTTGAGTGCGCGACGGGCAGTGCCCGCTATGGAGACGCCTACACTTCGTGCCGTTGCGAGATAAATCGTCCCTGCATCATTGGCCTTAGCTTTCGATCCATTAGTCTACCACAGCAACATCGCGTTGAGAGGCTGAAGGAAAAATCGCGTTGGCTAGGATTTTTTCACGCTTAGCACACGGGTGAGCAAAGTGGCAACGTCGCGCTCTGTCACATCAACCCACTGCTCGCC
>JANNCG010000418.1:0-3564 GCA_031386385.1 Myxococcales bacterium | reverse complement strand
CGGCTGATTGTGCTCTCGGCTCCACACTGCGTTTTCAGGGTGTAGCCGTCCGGAGCAGCCGATGACAACTCCCCCAAGAATCTCTTCTTCTCCCGTTCGTCGAGCAAACGACACGGAGTTTTCTCCTACCGATCAGCCACTGTCCTCGCAGCCAGCCACAGTCGCGCGGGGCATCGGTCCAGCCATCGTGGATGAGCCAGCGGGGCTTCACCTCCCAGCTTATCTACGCGCTCGTCCGGCCGATGGTCGAACAGTTCCACTCGCGTGCGCGAATGTGAGTGTGGCTTCGGCGGCGGACCTTCAGCGCAATGCCCGCGAGGTGAGGGACGAAATCGAACACATGGATGACGGAGCGCTGAGCCTCATGGCTGCGCAGCTGGACGGGCTTCGAGCGCAATCCACTTCGTGTTCTGCAGATGCGGTGGTCACCATCTCGTTGCCGTCGCATGGGCCGAAGCAAGTTCAATCCTCCATGCTGCGTGGGCTGCGCGACGCGATCGATCACCAGGCGGGATTTTTGCAGATTCAGCGCGTCATCGTTCGCGCCAATCAGCAACAACTCGACGGGATTGCCGCCGGACTCCAGCGCGGTCTGCAGTCACGGGGAGCAGCGTCGGGCACCGGCGTTCGAGTGGTGGTCGCGGGTGATTCGCACACGCTTTCGCAAAGTGATGCGATCGTGGTGGGAAGAATGCTCGATGCACGCGCGCGGTTTCTTCGTGTGCAGTCCGATAACGTAGAGCTACTAAACGATCGGTTTCGGACTGAGATTTGGCGGGGTGGCGCGATGATGACTCCGGTTGTGGGCTCTGTCTTGGGTGCCGCAGAGTGCATTCGGGGACGAACCATCACCGGCGAGCGCGTGACGCGAACAGAGTGTGCAATGGTCGCCGTCGGTGCTGCCCTCGAGCTGGTCGCGGCGGGTATTCATGGTGCTCGGCTGGCTTCGACGATTGCAAGGACCGAAGAGCTTACACTCGCAACCACAAACGCGGGTGTGCGGCTCACGGATGTTGTGCGCGCGGTGTCACGAATGTCCCCAGCGGATCGCCAATTGGTTCGTGAGTTGGTGGACGAGATGCGAGCAGCAGCGCGAGCGGAGGTTGAAGGCACCAACACCGGGCGCGTGATTCTCTCCGCAGCTCGCGAAGAGCAGGCCCGCTCGCTGCTCACTCGCGCCGGAATCCGCGAAGGCACACAGGGCGCCGTGTCCGTCGGAAACGACGTGCATCGAGCGGGCAATAATCTCCGAGCGATCCGCGAGCAGTTTCCGGAGGCACTTCCGGTCACCAGCGAGCAAACCACCGACTGGTCGTTGCAGTATGGGGGCAAAAACCAAGCCCCTGGCGTGGGAAGCACGACCGAATGGGGCGCAATTCAAGTGAGCCCGCTCGGACAACATGTGGATCGAATGCGTGCGGTGTTTCACGAGCGAGTCCACCAGTTGTTTCGCGTTCGAGTTGCTGAACAACCCCGCGTTTTGCAGGGAGTTGCCGAATGTTTCAACAGACACATCAACGCCCTCCACGCGCCGCAGCTACTTCGGTATGTGGACGAATTTCTCGCGGAAGCGACCGCACTGGCGCGAACAGCCGATCCCGATTGGTTGCGGCATGCGGTCGTGTTTCCGTTGAATCCCGAATACGGCTTGTCGATCACTCGCGTTGGCGCCGAAGCGATCGCCACCGGAGCCTTGCTTGGGTACGTCGTCGTCGAGGGGCAACGATATCGCGCAGAGATTGTGCGTCGCAACCAGCAACAAACGCCGATCGAAATGGAGGCCCAGCGCCTCCGAGCTGCGCGAGCACTGATGGATGCCGCAGCTCAACGGACTCAGACTGGAGATCGGTCATGAGGCGGTTTCTTCCTCCTGGGATGAGTCTCGCCGAGCACCTGTATTCGATGCGCTACTACTATTTGGCGATGCCAGAACAACCCAAGGTGCCGCCGCTAGCTTCGATCTTCACGGGCTTTCATGACCTTCCGCTGACGCGAGAGGACGCGATGCAAGTCGCGGAATCTTTTTTGCGGCAGTGTGGCCAGGCGACTGAGACGTTCGTCATGAAGCTCGGGTGGTTGGCCTATCGCGTCCCAGGATTTGATGGGTTTCGTCCGAAGCGATGCAAATACTGGCTTCTCAACACCTCGTTTCGTGCCCGCACGTGGTCAGGCATGTTCAGTATTCTGATTCACTGCAAAACGGGAGAGGTCCGGTGGGCGGGATTCTCCTGCGTTGGCGAAACACGCCCCATCAGCTTTCAGCCCCTGAGCAAAGAGTTGGAAATAGTGAGACAAATCAAGGTGAGCGACCACCCGTATCGTTCTTAGTCCAGAAAGCTCTTGAGCGCTTCGGTGCACAGATTCTGGGACACCCTCAAATAATCCGCAGCGGGACGCAACACCACCACTTGAGCGGCTGATTGTGCTCTCGGCTCCACACTGCGTTTTCAGGGTGTATCCGTCCGGAGCCGCCGATGACACATCCCCGAAGTATCTCTTCTCCCGTTCGTCGAGCAAACGACACGGACTTTTCTCCCACCGATCAGCCACTGTCCTCGCAACCAACCACAATCGCCGCTCAACGGCCTCAGACAGGAGATCGGTGATGGGTCGTCGTATTCCTACTGGGATGAGTCGCGGTGAGTACTACTACTCGCGTCGCCACTACTACCTGTCTATGCCAGAGCAACCGAAGGTGCCTCCGTTAGATTCGATCTTCACGGGATTTCACGAACTGCCACTGACGCGCGAGAGCGCGATGCAAGTCGCAGAATCGTTTCTGCGGCAGTGTGGTCAAGCGACTAAGGTCTTCACGATGGAGCCGCGGTGGTCAGCCCATCGCATCCCAGGATTTGACGGGTTTCGCCCGAAACGATGCAAATATTGGTTGCTTGGCACTGCGTTCAGGGCGCGTACGTGGTCAGGCGACTTCACCATTCTCATTGATTGCAAGACGGGACAAGTTCGGTGGGCGAATTTCTCCGGCCTCCATGGCACACGCATCGACCACCATGAATCTCTTATCGAACTGCTGGAACTGATTCGACAAATCAAGGTGAGCGATCACCCGTATCGCTCTTAGTATATAAAGCTCTTGAGCGCTTTGTGACAACTTACAGGGCTACGTTGATCGCGATCTCACAAGCTGAACCTGAACGCGCTACAGGCCCATCCGTCGGTGAAGTGCGCTGCTAAAAGCTATAGCCCGTGGCCTTCGAGACGCCATGCGATGTACTGCTGTGCTTCTCTGAGCAGCATTGTACACAGAGTGCCCGCGCGATCTTGAATGCTCTCGTCTGCGCCGGGAAACCGCTGCGCAAACAACCGCACGCGATCCACCGGTGCCCCCGAGCCTGTGCGCACTTCGAGCATCACTTCGGCTTGCCCCGAAGCGCCGTGGGCGGCAGTGTCCACGCCTGCGCCTGCAGCTGCAGAAGTCCCTGGGGCGGTGCCCGTAGCGCTGACGGTCGCCTGGCGATCGGATCGGTAAAAACCAGGTCTTGCGCTAACGATTCCAAACTCAAGAACGAAGGCGTCCGCAGCTGTGGGCGCTGTTGGATTGGG
>JANNCG010000414.1:0-6053 GCA_031386385.1 Myxococcales bacterium | reverse complement strand
GGACCAACTGACCTTTGCTTACGGGGTTGTTCCGAGGGCCAATGGTGAGACGCGAGTGTACAACTTGGCGATGCAGTACGATGGGATTGGCAACATCCAAAGCAAAGACCAGACCGACTGGCTCGGCGGTCCCGGCGGATGGAACACTGTCCCCACCACCACGTACAGCAACGCGTACCAGTACAACGCCGCGCATCCACACCAAGCGACGCTCGTGGGTGCTCGAAGCATCAACTATGACGCAAACGGCAATCAGGTGCTCTTGCAGGGCGGCGGTGCGGCTAAGCGCACGATGACCTGGGACGAAGACGATCGCCTGACAAGCGTGACCGACGGCGCCGCGACGGTGGACTTTCGCTACGATGCTAGCGGTACACGCACGCATCGGTCGAGCTCGCAGGGGGTGAGCCAGTACGCCAATCAGTGGTACTCGGTGCGCAATGGGTCACTTGCAACGAAGCACATCTTCGCCGGTGGCACGCGAATCGCGAGCGTCATCGGTGAGGGTGCTAGCAACGAAGTGCGGGTATTTTTTCACCCCGATCACTTGGGCAGCACGCAAGTGGTCACGGATGTGAACGGGTTTAAGCGCGAGCGGTACGAGCAAACCCCGTACGGCGAGACGTGGATCGAGGAGACCGCCGCGGACAATGCAAACGTGCACCATCGATTCACCGGCAAAGAGCTCGATCCTGAGACGGGGTTATATTACTTCGGAGCTAGGTATTACGATCCTCGGCAATCGCAATGGGCGAGTGTGGATCCTGCGCTGGGGATGAGCATGGAACCGAGGTATTTATGGGCGTACACATACGTCGCGAACTCGCCGATTGTTGCCGTTGACCCGGACGGGCGCGACTTGAGTTGGCCTGAAGTTTTCCGAAACGTGATTTTGTGTCTAAACCCCATGACATGCGCTTTTTTTGGCGCATCTGGAATTCTCAACCCATCCGTGGCAAACGCGCCGGGACCACAAACGCGGCTGGTTTCGCGGCGCACGTTTCGAGAGGAAGCCACTGAAGTGGTCGCCGATGCCTTCATTGGCAGGACAGTTGCTAGATTTATTGAACGATTTCCGCGGAGTGTAGGGCAAGTCGCAGGAACAACGGCAGCCTCGGCGCAACCGGCAGCGGCTGTGGTCAGGCAACTCGGCCCAGGATCCGTCATTCTTAACGGAGCGATTGATGCGGGGGAAATTTCACTCGCCAGGGAAGTCCAAGTGTTAAGAGGAGGCATCCTGAATATGGCCCCCAATCGTATCCAACCTGCCTTCGACGGCGTGTTGAACGGAGTTAGAGTTCAACTAAAGCGCCTCATTGGTGACCCGGAAAACCAAATGCGCAACATTCGGGACCGATTTCGAGACGCTGTCACCGCAGCCAATTCACTGCAGCGCGCAGAAGGTGTCTTCGATCCAATCACGGTCTATATGACTGCCCAGCACGCGTCAAAAGGCGCAGTGATTTACCAAGCAACCCATGGACAAGCTTCGCGGGGGTTGTTCCAAAATATCGGACGCGGAAATATTGGGGATTTGTACATTCGAACGCGGGAGGGATGGCTTCGTTTTTTTCGCACCGCAGCTGACCAACCAATTCAAGTCGAAAGTGTAAGACCGAGGTCGTAATGCGGAGCATGCTAAGCCTGAGCGATTTTTCAGTGCAATCCAAAGTCCAGGTTGGCGACTTGGCAACCCAACTTGAACGGTGGTTTCAACAGCTCCGTCTAGACAACTACATTGAAGTGGTGATGTGGGCGGAACGACTTGGCTCTGGTTGGTCGGCACCGCATGAGTACGCCGCGCCGGCGTTTACTTCCCTGTCGCCTCAGGCGCGCGAGTTGTCTGGGTACGATGACGTCGTCAATACCATCGAAATCGGTGGATTTTTTCGAGTGGAACTTCTTTTTATCCCCGAAGAACTGAGCCCTGAATTGCTCTCAGTCATATTATTTCCGTCCGAAAATTACCCAGAAGCCTGCTTTGCGACGGCAGTGGCGACAGCGTTGTTCGCACAAACTTGGGATCAGGTAGTTCATGGATGGCTCTCGTTCGAAGGCGGCGGTGTGGATGACTGCCGCGCTGAGCACATTCTTGAACGCGCTGTCACTGTTGGCGGAACAACGTTGAGAGAACGATCGCTCCGATTTATGAGTGCCTGCGATGCTCCGCGCTGGGATCCGTTTTTCGCCCGCCACGATCCGCGCAACAAACTCAAACCGTAGGCGAGTTCTGATGGCGCATGATCGACCCCATCGGGTTCGTCGTGCGCAGTTGCTATGGGTCCGTTGGTATCTGGCCAAGATCCCATGACAAGGATGCGGCTTTCAAATCAACGACCCCCTCCAACGAGGCGTGTCTTGCCCGTTCTCCCACTCCCACTTCACGCACCGTCCCTGTGCTCGCGCCGCAAGCAAGCCGCAAGCTCTCTGCTTGACGCGCTTCATCCTCTCACGCTATTTTCGCAATATGAATGCACTGTTGGGTCGAAACAGGTTGCACCGCGCGGGGCTTGCACTCTTCACGCTGTGGTTCGGGGTCTGCAACGTTGCGTGTCTACAGACGGTGACGCCCGACAGGGACAGCTCGGTGCGCATCCCGTCGGACCAGGGCGTCATCGAGGATGTTTTGGTGATCGACGACAGGAGCGATGCGCCACGCGATGAGTCTCTGCCCCGTCCACCAACCTGCGCGCCCGTCCGCTGGGCCCCACAGACGAATATCTCGCTCAACTTCGAAGCATCGCGCGTGCGCGGAACGGTCCAGTACAACGGTGGTCCGCTGCCCAACGATTCATCCGGTGTCCCCAATGGGCGAGGGCGATTGCTCTTTGTGGACCGGCGATTGGGCACCGATGCGCCCATTGACCTTGGGATCAACGATCTGCCTACGCTGGATTTTCCCTTACAAAATGGCGACTACGAGGTGTTTTATAAGCCCACGTTGAGCCTTTTGACAACCCCGCGTCCGGACATGCCCGTGACCAGCGGGCTGGTGTATCCGTTGTTTGTGCTTCGTGGCGGGCAATCGCTTGCGGTGAATATTCGCTCTGTGCAATTGAGTACAAGCGTCACGGTAAACGGGGGAGCGTTTCCTCGGTGGCCTATGCCGGTCCCGACCGATCCTTTAGCGTATGCGCACATTGCCTTGCGCAATGCCGAGGGCGAGCGCTTTGCTGTCGCGGTGTTTCGGACGCGTCAAGTGCCGGTAGTCACAGCCCCGGTGATGCCGGGGACGTACAGTGTTGAGTACGTGGGTCCTGAGTGTGGGCCGGCCATCGCTGCGGCGATTCCGTGCGGTAGTTTTGCGTTAGAACAGATCGTGAATATTACGGGCGATACGAATTTGGTGCAGGATATTCCCTATCGGTTTGCAAACCTCCAAGGCGGCGTGACGGTCAACGGCCAGCCCACTCGCTTTGAGCCTGGGGGATCGCTCGCCTTCACGCGTCAAAACAGCACCACGGTAAACTACACCACGTCGGTGATGAATATGGGAGGGATGCTATATTACTCTCTTCGCATGATGGCCGGTCGCTACCGGGTTGATTGGATTCCTGATCCTGCCGCGTGCAACGGCGGCGCGGCCACGCTGCCTTGCATTGCGGGCACAATCGTTGACAACTTTGTCGTCAGCGACAGTCGCACGATCCCCATCGATCTGCGCCCCCTGCACCTAACAGGAACCATCACCCAGCGCGGCGCCCCTTTGCCTGCGGCCAATACAGCCTACGGATCCATTCGATTGCTCAGCGACACCGGGGCTACGGGGACAGTGCCGCTGCGTTTTCAAAACGGACAAGCGAGCTACGATTTTGCACTTCTTGCTGGGCAATACCAGGTGAATTATCGGCCCTCAGCGCGTGCTTCTTGTACCAGTGGGGATCCGCTCTCAAGCGTGATCTGCAGCGAGTTTGTCGTGCAACCGATGGGTGCGATCCAAAGCACTCGAGCGGTCAGCGTTGATTTGCGCCCAGTCCCTTTACAGCTAAACATCACCGGCAGCGGAACGCCATTGCCAACCATGCGAACTTTGCTCTTCGCACAAGCTGCCCCCACAACTGAGCGCTTCGCGGCGATACGCCAGCAGTCTGTGCAGCCGCAGTTTGTGCAAGAGGGACGATACTCCATCTTCTACGACCCCGACGAAGCAGCGTGCGCGCGCGCGATGAACCCCATGCCGTTCTATCCGTGTATCGCCGTGACGCTGAAAGAAAACATACCCATCACGGCGGGTGAGATCGTGCCCATCACCCTCGATTCTGTCTCTATTCACGCGACCCTTTTGCAAAACGGTCGGCCCTTTCTCGAGCAGCAGCGCGAGGGTCGAGGTCTGGTGATCATCAACTCGGGCTCGGGAAGTTTGCCGTTCGATATCCCCATCGTGGGCGCGCCAGTGTTTGACACGAAAATTGTCCCCGGTGCATATGCCTCCATTCACCAGGCATCGACAGGCGTGTGTATTGTAGGGTTTCCGAGTGGATATCTGTGCGGCCGAAGCGTTGGGGCGTTTTGCGGATACTGACACGTTGCGGTTGCGGACGACTCATCGAAGCAATCGCCAATCGCCAGATTTGCTGGTACCGTCCGCGTCATGGGCATCGGCTCCGAGATCATCCTCACCATTATTCGTGAACTTCGTCGCACCATTCGCAGCGCGAAGGGCATTGTTGGCACAGCGCTCTTTATGCTTGGCGGCATTGGGTTTGCGCTCGTGATCTTCAACACCCTCTCGCGCATGCACTACTACGAGGGCGACCGAAGCGGGCGCGGCCGTGTGCAATCCGCCGCACTTAACGCGATGTACGATGGGGTCGAGGGGCAAGAGGCGATCGTGCGCGATCTGGCCAACATGCCCGAGGCGCTCATCGGCTTCTATCCCATGGCGACGTTTTTTGTCGGGATGCTCGTCTTTGTGTGGGGCTTTGACGCCATTGCGGGGGACGTGCAGTACCGCACGATTCGCTATGTCACGGTGCGCGCGCGCAGACCGAGCTTGGTGGTGGGTCGTTGGCTCGCCCTGTGGCTCTCAAGCGTGATCGCCAACTTGATTGTATCCGTCATTTTGTGGGCTGGGCTTGTCGCCAAAGGCGGTTATCCTGTGGCGATCGTCGGCGAATATGGTCTTCGCGTGTTCGCCGCTACGTCGGTGTTTTCGCTCTGGTACGCAGCGCTCACGATCTTCTGCAGCTCGCTGTATCGCACCCCCGTGTTGGGTCTGCTCACTGCGCTGGGTGTCAGCACGACGATGTACGTGTTGAAGGGGTTGTCATCGATTAACACCATGCCACCGTGGGTCAAATCACTGCACAACGTTCTGCCAGGAAGCTGGGACGACCTGATGCTCTCGCCGATGTTCTCTCACTGGGGCGTGGGCGCGGGGGTGTGTATCGCGTGGGCCATCGCGGCGATCGCCGGGGCGAGCTTAGTTCTTAACAAGCGTGACGTGTGAAGGGGCGGAGAGCAAACCAATGACTAACGCGATTGAGCTGTTTAAAGTAATCAAAGAGTTTGGCGCTAAGCGAGCGCTCAACGAGGTGACGTTAGAGATCCCCGAGGGGGCGGTGTTTGGCCTCATTGGTCCAAACGGCGCGGGAAAAACCACGGCGTTTTCGATTTTGGCCGGATACCTCAAGCCCACCTCAGGCACCGCAAGAGTCCTGGGCGCGCAGCCCTGGGATGTGGCCGCACTCAAGGGAAAGCTCGGAGTTCTTCCGCAGGATGCGATGCTTCCGGCGACGGAGACCGTGGGTGATTTTTTGATGTACCTGGCGCG
The DNA here is from genome assembly GCA_031386385.1 of Myxococcales bacterium. Classification (GTDB taxonomy): domain Bacteria; phylum Myxococcota_A; class Polyangia; order Polyangiales; genus JANNCG01. The sequence goes on along the minus strand of JANNCG010000414.1, from coordinate 280 downwards.
CTTGCAGGGCATGAGCAAGCAGGACGCGCTCAAGGGTTGCAGAGAGGTTCTCACGACCGTCGGTGGGGATGACTGGTGGTCGCAGCGCTGCGGAAAACTCTCTCACGGAATGGCCAAGCGCGTTGGGATCGCGCAGGCGCTGTTGGGCGCACCCAAGGTCGTATTTTTGGACGAGCCCACCGCGGGTCTTGATCCCCGTGTGGCGTACAGCGTGCGCCAGGTGATCAAGAGCTTAACTGGCAAATGCACAGTGATTGTCTCGAGCCATAACCTGCAAGAG
>JANNCG010000408.1:0-5696 GCA_031386385.1 Myxococcales bacterium | reverse complement strand
GCCTAAACCCCAACACGGACTCAGCCAACTGTGGCAGCTGTGGCCAAGCGTGTCCAATGGGATTTGGCTGTGCAGGAGGAGGCTGCCGCCCATTGTTCGGAACCGACGCGGCTCCCTGCAACCCACCAAGCCTTCAGTGCGGTGCAAACTGCTCTGACATCCGCAACGACAACCTCAATTGTGGTCGCTGTGGCAATAACTGTGCAGTCGATCGTGCGTGCTTCAACGGGATGTGTCTTCCGGTGTGTGCTCCGGGACAGTTGCGTTGCAACGGGGCATGCGTCGATGTGCAACGGGATGACAACAACTGCGGCGGTTGTGGTCGAGTGTGTGGCGGTGGCGAGCACTGCGTGATGGGCGCTTGCCAGGCAGGTCCAGGTTATCTTCCGGTTGGCCCGCAAGAAAACGTCGAGCTTCGCACCATCGAGGGCGGCGGATGGAGGCAGTGCTATGTCGCCAACTACGACGATGGCATTGACCTGAGAACGATCCGCAACGACTGCAACGGCGCCAACGTGATGTACGGTTGTCGACGTGAAGGTTCAGACACTATTCAAGTGTTGGCCCAAGCGCCACGAGACGACGTATTTTTCGACACCGGCCATGAGAACGATCCTCACGTTGCCAATGGTGTTGGTTGGTATTACGCGGAAGACTACTCGATGGGATTTGCGCCAGAAGGCGAAGAGATTCGCCGAGATTCGTGTGACACAGTCGATGGCGCGCAACATGTGTGCTTTCACACCGAGCCCGGAGGAGGTGCCATCGGATATCGTTGTGGAGACGATGTCAACTTGCAAGACGGCTCACGCTCACACGAGCGCATCTTCTGGACCGCAGACTGAGCGAGCTTAGTCTAGAACGGGATCTCTTCGTCGGACTCTGGCTCAGCCTTCGCTTTCACGCTGGCTTTGCTTTTTCCGTTAAACGAAGGTCGTGACGAGGCGGGGGCCATCACTTCAACAGCCCGGGACATTGAGCTTGGACGATCATGCTTTTCGTCGCTCAGATCGCCATGGTCCGCCCGACGTCTCGCGGCCCATCCACGCGCACGAGCGGCGTCAATACGAGTCCAGCGGGATTTGGGGTTTCCGTTTTTGTCCACCGCGCCGCTCTCTTCTTCGCGCTGAGCAAACCACTCAAGAGCCTCCGCGAGCATGTCCAAAAACTCAGCTTCGCACTCAGAGTATCGCTTGCCCTTGCAGTCCGCCCCGGTCCATCGCCGAGGGATAAACCTGACCTCTGGGTTGCCGCGCATGCTGTCGAGCTCTGCATCGCTCGCTACTTCGATCCCGCCCGTAGCCGTCGCAGTCGGAACCCGCGCCGACGCACTCTTGCTGAAAAGGGCTAGGAGTTGATCGAGCTTTTTTTCGAGTCGATCGAGTCGCTCTTCCATTTCGTTCATTGTTGTGACCTTTCGCATCGAAGTGGTGGGACAAGATCTGTCCAATCGCCTACTTCGATTCATCCATTCTGTCTGCAAATTCAGTGAAATGCCAATCGCTCATGTCATAATATGTCCATTCGATTATCACTTAAAACCCCTACGATTGTGGCGTATAGAGAACGGCCGCCATGACCGCCTCCACGCATGTGTTCACAGTGCAGATCTATTACGAAGACACGGACCACTCGGGACTTGTCTATCACGCCAACTATTTGAAGTACTTTGAGCGAGCCCGAGAGCACCTCTTAGGCGTGAAAGAGCTGCTCCGCTTGCTCAACGAAGACGGGATTGGCTTCGTGGTTTACAAGTGTGAGATGACCTTCAAAGAGGGTGCGGTGTTCGGCGACAACCTTGAGATTCGATCGACACCAAAAATCGAGAGCGAATATCGCATCGCGTTTGAGCAAAACGTCTACCGCGCTGACAAGCTCTTGGTCCTTGGGACCGTCCACATGGTCTGCATCGATCAGCAAAAAAAGCTCGTTCGCATCCCCGCCTCGGTCCTCGCCAAGGGCTGAGTCTTGTTGTCACACACGCGTGTTTAGTTGGCGAGCATCAGCGCAGCCGGTACAATGGCGGGATGATCAAATCGCTTAAAATACCTTCAGTGTTTATTGTGACGCTCGCGATCAGCGTGCTGAGCTGCACTCCGAGCAACCCAACCTCTGATGCATCCGCAGATCGCCCGGCGCCTGTCGAGGACAGCATAACCAACGACGTGTCCACCAGCGACGTGAGCGATGTGAGCTCTATCGACGTTGGCTCAAACGACGGCAACTGCGATCACGACGGCGGAGAGTTTAACCCCCGCCCCATCTGTGCCCGACTTACCGACGGGGGATTTGAGCGGTTTGAGCGGTGCGGCGAGCTGTCCTGCAACGACACCTGCCAAGCAGGGTGCATGCGTTGTTTAGAGCTTCCGTTTGGTCAGGGGATCGGGCTTAAATGTCGACGCATGCCCGGATCAGTGGCCAATTGTCCCGAGGCGGTGTGCAGTGAGGCCGAGTGTCCGATGGGCTGCCAGACCTGCACCTCGCCGCTGTTTTGCATCGTGGATGTGATCCCAGACAGTGGCATTCGACCCATCTGCGATAACCCATCTTCGGTATGCGACCCGACCGCCTGCGCGCCGGGTTGTCGGGCCGTCGGCTGATAAGCCACAACGATCGCCCGGGCAGCGATCAGACAGCACCAAGACAGCTTTACGCTTAATCCAGCCGACGAGTCACTCGCTCGAGAGACTCCATGACTACGCGAGGGTCGACATCGAGCAACATGGCCGCGCCGGCCAGCGCACGGACCTCGGATTTTTCAATCTTGTTGTCCGCCGCTGCGATGGCGCACAGATCTTCAATCATTCGTGCACACGCAACGCGTGAGGTGGTTTGGATGATCTTGTCGCAAAAATCAGCCATATGCACTTGGCGCTCTTCAGGAGTCATGCTCGCGATCCACATGGCGTCCTGTTCGTTGGTGATTCGACTGCGAATTCCCATCAACAACTGATGTTCGCGAGGATCAATTGAGCCGTCGGCCATGGCCACTTCAATCGCCGCCATTGCAAAAAACAAGAGCGACTCGCGAGAGGATGCGCCCTCGATCATCACGCTGGGGTTCATCATGCCGATGATCAAAGAGACCTCGCGCTCGAGCTGCTCTTCGGTCAGCTCACCCGCGTTGCGATTTTGGAGCTTATGAAACGTCTGCGATCGCGCAAACAACGACAGCGCTTCTAAGCGCAAGGGACTGTACGGATGAGTTGACAGCCAGTCGCTTGCCTCACTCTTGCTCGTGCTCGCCTTCAGGTCATGGTACTGCGCCGAGAACTCACTCGCGTCATTCACCGCCCGTGCGTTGGATAGCCCACTGGTGACCTTGAAGAGCGCTCGGATCGCGATCGCGAGATCGTCACAGCACAAAAGCCCCACCCGATCCGCGGTGATTTCAGCGTAGCGCTTGTATGCAAAGAGCCGCAAAATCGTTGTCGGATTCACTCGATCGTCCTTCTTGAGTGTCTCGCCGGACATCCCCAAGTGACCATAGATCGCGTGACCTAACTCGTGCCCCACTACGAAGGTCAACTCGCCCTCCTCAAGCCGCTCAAGCAGTCCGCTCGAAAATCCGAGCAGCACTTTTCCGTTGCCCTCGCGCACCACAAACGCCTGCATCATCGCGTCCGGAAAGCAGTAGCTCTCCACCGGATCGGACACCCCCAGCTTGGTTACGCAGTCATCCACCACGTTAAACACCATGGGATGCAGCCGGGGTGTCAGTCGCAGACCTGAGAGCAAAAGAGATCTGCGCTCGCGAGACGATGAAGCCGCGGTCCTGAGCGCGTTGTTTCGAGCCTCGACAAAAAGAGGGTCTTGCTCAAGCAGCCGCAGCATGTCGCGCTCGCCGTCAAACACGAGCGCCTCTCGATCGAGCGTGCTGTGGACCGGGCCGGTCGCTGCCCGCATCTTGGCAGCCATCGACGCAACTGCGGCGCCGCCATCCCCTGGCTTGAGCGCGAAGGTCCCATAGGCAAGCTCGTTCACGATCCGCCATTTGCCCTCAATAGAGTTGGTGGTGGTGTTCCATCTGCCCGCAAATGCGATGACCGTTGCGCCCTCATTGCGCTGGTAGACCTTGCGCCAAGACGATCGACCGGTGCTGGGATCAAAGACCCCATCGACGACAAACGGCCCATCCTCGTCCCGTCCTTGTCCCTGGATTCTACCGTTTAAAAACAGCAGGGCGGCACTGGTGGGGTACTCCACAGGGTCCTTCGGGTAGTCGTACTTAAAGTGCCCGTGCCAACTCGTCGGTGAGACTGGAGATACCATTTTGTTAGTGCTTCACTCCGATGTTACCGTAGGGATACTTTCGTGCGCGAACATTCTGGCCCCGTCATCGGTGATCGATCACTGTTTTCAACTCTTGAGTACGACGCATATCTCAATCACGCGGGGATCGCGCCTCCGTCCCAGCCGGTGTCGGCGGCAGTGCACCAAATCATCGAGAGCTACGCGCGTCTTGGCTTCGGTGCGTGGACAGAGGGCAATGATCAGCGCACTGTCCTTCGTCAGCGACTGGGGCGGTTGCTCAACACGGCCGCCAGCAACATCGGGCTTATACCCAATACCACCCAAGGGGTGATCGATATTGCCCTGTGTTTTCCGTGGAAGCCACAGGACAAAGTGTTGCTATTTGCCGGTGAATTTCCTGCCAACGTTACGCCATGGCAGCAGGCCGCAGAGCGCTTTGGTCTCACCCCCGTGTTTCACTCGCTCACACCTTTTGAGCGATCGCACCAAGAGGGCCTCGCGTCGGTAGAGTCGCTTCTGCGTTCGACGGACATTCGATTGATCGCCGTCAGCGCGGTGCAATTTCAGACCGGCCTTCGAATGCCATTTGAAGCCCTCGCAACGCTGGCACACAAGTACAACGCAGAGCTGTTTGTGGACGCGGTGCAAGCATGTCCGCTGATCCAGATCGATATGCAACGCTGCGATGTGGACTATCTCGCTTGCGGCTCACACAAGTGGATGATGGGTCTTGAAGGCGCCGGATTTTTGTATGTCTCGCCGCGCAGAATCGAGTCGCTTCGTCCGAGCGTTGCGGGCTGGCTGAGCCACGAAGATCCCGTCACGTTTTTATTTGAGGGTGAAGGACATCTTCGAAGCGACAGGCCCATCCGCAAGCGAGCCGACTTTGTCGAAGTAGGCAACCTGGCGACGGTGTCATTTTCAGCACTCGATGCGGCGCTGGCGCTCACAGAATCGCTAGGATATTCACAAGTATTCTCGCACATTCAGGCCTACCTTGACGCGCTCGAACCCGCGCTCGTTGAGAGGGGATTTCACAGCGCACGCGCGCGCACTTTTGAGGGACGCTCGGGCTCGCTGTGTGTAAAACCGCCCCGTGGGGTCTCGCTCATCACGCTGCACCGAGAGCTGGTTCAACAGCGAATTGGCTGCGCAATCCCTGATGGTTGGCTTCGGTTTTCACCTCACTGGCCTAACTCGTTAGACGAAGTGTCGACCGTCCTTGCGGCAACCGATCGTGCAATGAAAGCTGCGTCTGTATGAACCGTGCTCTACGTCAGCGAGATTTTTCGCGCTCAAAGTTGCTCACTCCGTCATTTTTTCGAGCCACAAACCCTCACCTCGACGGGGCGGAGTTTGCACTTAAGTGGAAGACCGCGCGCCTCTCTGCGCTGCGGTTTTTTAGAAGCTTCGCGCAGGCATGGCAGGTGGACTTTCTCGAT
>JANNCG010000375.1:0-4772 GCA_031386385.1 Myxococcales bacterium | reverse complement strand
GTGGACTTGGCGCTTCCGGGAGCAGGGGGAGCGAACATTGTGCGCGAGGTCAAGCGTCGAGCACCCAAGGTGCGAGTTGTTGTGCATACGATTTATCCCGTCGAGCAGTTTGGTCGTCGAGCACAACGCTATGGGGCCAGTGGATATGTGTGCAAGTCGGGCCCCGCAGAGACACTGCTCGAAGTGGTGCTTGGAGTTTTTGAAAACAGTCGAACGATGCAGCGCAACCTCGCAGGAGATGGGCTGCATCACAGACTCTCGGCGCCAGAGCTAGAGTCGCTGCTGCGCTGGTGTGAAACAGAAAATCTAAGTGAAATTGCAGCTTCAATGAACGTCGCAGAAGAGCAGCTCGCGCAGTGGCAACAGCGGGGATGCGCGCAGCTTCGGGTGAGCGGGCGTACACAGGCGATCGCATACCTTCGTGATGTGAAGCTGATTGATTGACTGAGCCGGCTGGTCTGATATTGCTAATAAACAATGTTGTTGGGGTGTTTGTTCTGCCCCGATTGGCGTTGCCTAAGTTAAGTCCGTCACCCCCCGCCGCAGAAAAAACGCAACACGCTAAAAAACTTTCTTGACCAAGCGATCTTGCTGTTCGGCTTCAAATATGAGGACGATGATGGCTCAATCAACAAGCAGCTCGCGCAAACGTGGCTCCGCAGGACGTGAGCCATAGTGGCTTGCGGTTCGATCATTGTGAGCGAACACCCAGTGCTGCCTAGATCAGGTTCAGTTGACTGTTGTGACCGTGGCCAAGAGTCTTCCTCCCACTTTCCCAGGCAACGTTGATAGCGATGCCACAAGCTGAGCATGAACGCCGTGTAAAGCGAGTGCGTCAATGACTTCGGAGGGAGACGGGCTCGATTATCGCGGTTCCAGGGTCATTGGCACGATGTGTGCTTTAGTCTCTTGCTCGGCTCCGCCATGGCGGACGCTTGAATCCCGTTATCAGTTTCTCTCCTTCCCCGTTCGTCGAAACAGAGTGCTTTAGATGCCTTCCAATAACCTCGAAAACGTCTCTTTCGCGATCGGCTTAAACTTCGGCTCATATCACATCAAACGTGTATTGGGCGAAGGCGCGTTTGGCACCGTGTTCGAGGCGATCAAAGAGCCGCTCGGCAAGCGCGTTGCGATCAAGATTTTGCACGCAAAGTGGACTGAGAATGAGCACGTTGCTGAGCGCTTTATCGCTGAAGCTCGTGCCGCTGCGAGCTTGCGGCATCCGCACATTGTGGACGTCGATGATGTGGGATCCACAAACGGGGTGATGTGGATTGCGATGGAGTTTTTGGAGGGAGAAAGTCTCGCGGATAGGCTCTCGCGAGACGGACCCATGCCCCTACAGCTGGCCTTGAAGTACATGCTCCCGATCGTGTCGGCCGTGGCTGCTATTCACGACAAAGGGATCATTCATCGTGATCTCAAACCCGAGAACATTCAGCTATGGCGAGGCTCGACTGGCAACGTGCACCCCAAGTTGCTCGACTTCGGAATCGCCAAGCAAAAGATCGAAGTCGGCGCCAACGCAATCACAGGACCCAGAGAAATCATGGGTACTCCTGAGTACATGTCCCCAGAGCAATGGAAGAACTCGAGTTTTATTCAGCCCAATTCGGACCAATGGGCGCTCGCTGTGATCTTGTATCGACTCATCACGGGCGTGTCGCCGTTTTTGGCAGCGACCGTTTATAGCATCATGTTTCGAGTCTCGGCGGAGCCTGCACCCCCGTTTGGCTCGCATCTCGCACAGCACTCTGCCTTTGAAGCCGTGTTGGCCGTTGCTCTTCGAAAAAATCCTGCGGATCGGTATGCGTCCGTGCGCGCCTTTGGCGCTGCCTTGTGCCAGTTTGCCGACGATGGGGTGCGACAACATTGGCAAGCTGAGTTCGGAGGTGCGTCCGCAGTGATCGAAGGTGGAGCTTCTTTCAACGGGTCAGAAGTCCACGCAGACACAATCAATAGCACTGGTTGGATGAAGTCGACATCCGGCGCGGCTAGCGTTCCGCTCACCTCATCGTCAGCAGACAGATTGGACCCGAAGCCAAGACGCACCGCGGTGATTGCGGTGACTGCCACGCTCGCAGTCGTTGGGCTACTCAGCGGTATAGTAAGGCTTGCTTCGCCGACAGGCTTAGTGCCGCAAAGCGGACGTCAAACTGCGCCGGGCGCTGCCATTTTGCCCGCCGTTCACCAGTCCAGTCAGCCTGCGATGGCAAGCACAAATTCAATCGTTGGCGCTCAAGATTTGCCAAGACCGCCGAGCTCGCAAACCGGCGCGCGAGTAGGCGCAACGGCCAACACTGCAGCTGTTCCCTTACTTGTGGTCGCCACGCCCGCAACAACTGCTCCTACGCCACAGCCAGCCACGGCCGCAAGTCCGCTCCGCTCAGCGACGAGCGGACATCGAAACACTGCACGTCGGACGCCAGTCAACGCTGTTCTATTGTACAATTCTCTCTCGACGCCCAACCTCTAGTCGCATCTCGGGCGAGGCGACACCAGCGCTTACCACTGTGTTGCTGTGTGAGTCGGTACCCCTTCAAGATGGCGTTGTTGTCCGTCACATTGATGCTCGCCCGTAAGGCGCGCTCGCCACGCCGTCAACGACGTCCCCTCGCACATGTTGCGGGATATTCAGGGATATCGCGAATGCCGCCACAGATGGCACGCAACGTGCTCTCCCCTTTCTGATGAGGTTCATGTCTGTCGCTCAGTTTGCAATCGCGCTCACCGCATTGAGCCTCGTTGTTGCCAATCCTACCCTTGCGTTTGCTCAAACGGACCCAGCCATCGAAGCGGATCACCAAGTTGGATTAGACCTGCGGTCACAGCATCGGGACGAGGAGGCACGCGTGGTGTTTCTTGCCTTGTGGATACGCACCCATGAGCCGCGAGCGTTGGCCCGGTTGGCGCTAGCTGAGAACGCCGTCAGCATGAACTCGCAGGCAGAAATACATCTTATTGAGGCATTATCATACCAAAGTGATGCGTGGATCACACGCAACTATGCAACGCTTTCGCCGCTGTTGCAGCACTTTCGCGCAGCACAGGGAGTGTCGTTGCTCACGGTGCAGAGCCCTACTCCCGATGCCGTTGTGTATGTCAACGGACGCAACGAAGGAGCTCCCGGTCACCCGATGAGAGTGCGGCCCGGTACAATGATCGTCGAAGTTCGCGCTAGTCGATTCACTGCCGACTCGCGAACCGTTGAGCTCGCCCCTGGCGCAAGCACACGCGTTGAGATCGCGCTAGTTGCGACCCCAGCTTCGGTGTCAGGCGGAGCCCAACTGCGTGTGAGTTTGCTGCCTTCGCCGCGCGCTGCCAACCGTCGGGACCGATTGCGGGCGCAGATTGTTGAGCCAGCACCACCGCCTGTGACGAGCATCTCGCCCATGCGCGCGCTTGCTTGGACCACAGCAGGACTTGCGTTGGGTGCGTTGGGAGTGGGTATCGCTGCGAGGGTTGCCGGGACCGGACCTGCGGCTCATTGGAACGGACCATCGTGCGCTGGAATGCGTGAAACTGGCCAAGGCTCCTGTCAAATGGATCTGACAACAGCGCGTAGCATGGCGACAGTGAGCGGGGTTGGGTTTGTCCTGGCTGGCGCATTCGCGATCACCTCGGTGGTGTTGTTTGTGGTGCCCATCGCAACGGCAGCAACGGCAGCAACCCCAAGGCGAGGCAGTGTCTCGTGCGCGCCAGGGCTGGGACTCGGACCGAGCGTTGGATTGCCGTCGCTGAGCTGCGTCGGAACGTTTTGAGTATCTTGAGAAGTTTGAAACATGCATAAAATGATCTATCGAAATGCGGTTTGCTCTGTTTTGGCAGCGCTCGTCACGGGTTGCTACGAGCTTCGGGCGGGTGTGAACGATGACGGAGAAACGATGGACGGTGCCGTGCTGGATGTACGCAACTTCGTCGTGAGTGATGCTCGCGAGATGGGCAGTGAGATGCACCAGATTGTCAGTGACGCGCACGAGGTTGATGCGCGCGAAATGGTCAGTGATAGGCCCGCGATGGACGCTCGCGAGATTGTCGACTCGCCCGCGATAGACGTGCGCGAAATTGTGGACTCGCCCGCGATAGACGCTCAATGTGCAGCGGGCGCGAGGCTGTGTAGCGGTCGTTGCGAGGACGTCAGAATATCGCTCATACACTGTGGTGCCTGCGGCAACGCTTGCGGAGTTGTCGCAAACGGAGCCACGCTCTGCGCGGGCGGAATGTGCTCCGTCACATGCGCCGTTGGCTATCGATTGGCGGGAGCATTGTGTGTGGTAGCGGCGGGTGTTCCGAGGCAAGTATCGCCGTTGTCACTCGGCAATACGACGCTTCGTCGTCCCACTTTGCGCTGGATTTTGCCAGCCGGAACCGACGGAGCAACGTTAGAGCTTTGCCGCGATCGCGCGTGCACGTCCGTCATTGAGACCATTCGCGTGCAGAGCTCGTCGGCGAGACCTTCTGTCGCGTTTGCCGCTCGGAGTGTGGTCTTTTGGCGGCTGCGCGGTCGCGTCGGAGCGGTCGAGGGATTCACTAACAGCCCGACGTGGTTGTTTCATGTGCCTTTGATGGATGCGGCGGCTGGGGTTGATTCAAGCACACATGCGCACATTGATTTAAACGGGGATGGTGTTGACGACGTGGCGGTGGGCAGTCGCTACGCTTCGCCCGGTGGAAGAAGCAGCGCTGGAAAAGCAGACGTATTTCTCTCTACGGGTGCCGCTGGAATCGGGCCTGTGGCGACTGTGACGATCGAGGGACTCAGCAACGACGAT
>JANNCG010000302.1:0-5278 GCA_031386385.1 Myxococcales bacterium | reverse complement strand
CAACACCGGCACGATAGAGCTCAAACGCGTCTGCGTCTCGCTTGGACGAATCCGCTTTGTTGGCCACATAAATGACCGGTCGTTCGCTCGAACGCAACAACTGAAGCGCGACCATATCGCCGTCCTGAAGTGGTGTGAGCGCATCGGTGACAAAAATCACCACGTCGGCCTCCGCGATCGCCACTTTTACCTGGGCGCGAATGCCAGCAATGAGCGGATCTTTGCCGTCGGGGTCAAATCCTCCGGTGTCCACGATCACGTAGGGGCGACCACGGACTTCAGCGTCAGCGTAGTGCCGATCGCGGGTCACGCCGGGGACGTCTTCAACAATCGCAATCTGCTTGCCGACAAGACGGTTAAACAGCGTGCTCTTACCGACGTTGGGGCGCCCAACAATCGCGACAAGTCCGCGGGATCCACGCGCAACACGTGACTCAGGGGGTGTCTCGCGCTCCCAGCGAACAAGACGCTCAGGCTCATCGACCTCGTCGGGGTCACCGACGGTGATCTTAGCGATAGGAGTTCGGGGTTTGGGTGGCCCGGCGGGCCGCAATCTATTCGTCGTCATCAGTTCACTTTACTTTTTGCTTGAGGCGCTGACGCCTCCGTAGCCAAGGCGTTGTAAGCCCTGTTCAGATTTGGTCCAGCCCGGACTTACTTTTACCCAGAGCTCGAGCATGATTTTGCGCCCGAGCATTTGTTCGATCGCCTTGCGAGCGCGGATCCCGATGGCCTTGATTTGCGCACCCTTGGTGCCAATGAGAATCTTTTTCTGGCCCGGACGCTCGACGTGAATCACCGCGCCGATCCGCGTGATAGGAGCTCCCTCGTCAAAGGACTCAACCTCGACTGCGCTGACGTACGGAACCTCCGCGCTGGTCTCAAAGATCACCGCCTCACGAATTCGCTCTGCTGCGAGAAAGCGCTCTGGACGATCTGTAAGTGAATCTTCAGGAAAAAGTGCCGGCCCCTCTGGCAAGTCTTTCGCGCATTCATCAAGGAGTCGGTCGACTCCATCGTGGGTTGCGGCAGAGATAGGGACGACCGCCTTCCACTCTCGCGCTGCGGTGTATTTCTCAAGCAAGGGCAACATCGTCCCTTTATTTTTTAGCAGATCAACTTTGTTGAGTGCGAGATACGCCGGCTTGTTGGTCATCGCGATCGCTTCTAAGACCATCCGATCCCGCGAAAAGCCGCCATCACCCTCCGTCGCGTCTGCGACCATCACGACGACGTCGGCGTCGCCGATGGCAGCGATGGACTCGCGGTTCATTCGCTCGCCAAGTCGGGCGTGGGCTTTGTGAATTCCGGGCGTATCGAGAAAGACCATTTGGCTATCGGGACGCGTGACAACGGCCAAGATTCTATCTCGGGTTGTCTCGGGCATTGGCGTCACGATGGAGAGCTCATGACCCACAAGCGCGTTGAGTAAAGTGGACTTGCCGACATTCGGTCGACCGACGAGCGCAATAAAACCGCAGTGCATTGCGCAATCACGTACCGCGAAATCGGGGCAGAATGCTATCCCTCAGAGCAGATCATGACAGATTCAATGCCGCTGCATCTCCTTTCGGCATCCGAGGCAGGCGCCGCACTTGTCTCAAAACGGTGCCAGTCTGTGGACCTGGTGAAGGCAACCCTCGCCCGAATCAACAAATACGACCGGACGATTCGAGCCTTCACGGAGGTGTTTGAGCAGGCAGCGCTACGAGACGCCGAGCTCTCTGATCAGCGGCGCGCGCGCGGCGATTCTCTCGGACCTCTAGACGGGATTCCGGTCACGATCAAAGAGTCCATCGAGATGCAAGATTGCTCATCGACGCTGGGGATTCCCTCGCGAATGTCACACCGGGCGAGCCACGATGCCGCGATTGTGACCGCGATGCGTGAGACCGGCGCTGTGATCGTTGGGCGCACCAATATCGCTCAGGCATTGTTGTCCTTTGAATGTCGCAATCCCCTTTACGGTCAGTGTGTGAACCCTCGAAAGCTCACACACTCTCCCGGTGGCTCATCGGGAGGCGAAGCCGCTGCCCTAGCGTACGGGGCCTCTATGTTAGGCATTGGGACAGACATCGGCGGCTCCATCAGGCTCCCGGCCCATTTTTCTGGGATCGTTGGATTTAAGCCCACACAGGATCGCTGGCCCACCCGTGGAATGGCCACCGTCCTGGTGGGACAAGAAGGAGTGCGATCTCAAAGCGGCCCGATGGCACGAAGCGTTGACGATATCTGGCTCGCACTTCGGACGCTTCGGCCCGAGAGACTCACTGAACTCGACGGGCGTGTGGCGCCGGTGCCGTGGCGTGACATTGCAGAAATATCTGTAAAAAAACTGCGCGTTGCGGTGTTGCGTACCCCCGTTGTCCTTGCCGCTTCAAAATCACTCTGGCGCGGAGTCGAGCTTGCGGCAGAGGCTCTTCGCGCGCAGGGCGCGACGGTCGTTGACTGGACCTATGACGGCCTGGATGGGATGGTCCAGGATTTTATGTCGGCAGTAAGCGCTGACGGGGGCGCCCTTTTGCGGGGTGCGTTAGAGGGCAGCAGTGTCGATGTGACGCTACGATCGATGGTTCAAGTCGCCAAGCTTCGCCCTGGCGTGCGGCGCGCGGTCGAGAAAGTCGCTCAGTCGCTCGGTCAGCAAAACACAGCCACCATGTTGGCTTCCTTAGGGGAGAAAACGGTGAGTGAGTACTGGAAGCTCATCGCTCTATTGCGTAAGCGACGGATGTCATTTGAGCAGGCGATTCGCAGAGAAAACATCGATGCTATCCTATCTCCTCCTTGCGCAACTCCCGCGGTTGCACATGGAGACGGAGCCCAGTTTGCGCAGGCCGCTGCGTACACTATTTTGTTCAACGTGACGCACGGCCCGGCGGGTGTCGTGCCCGTCACGACGGTGCGAGCGGATGAGACGAGCCGCGAGTGGAGCGGCGATTTGGTGCTCAGGCGAGCGGCAAAGGTGGACCGAGAGAGCGCAGGACTCCCTGTGGGGGTTCAGGTCGCGTCCGTCGCATGGCGGGACGAGGTGGTCCTTGCGGTGTTGCGGGCTATTGAGCAAGGCGTTGCGAACGACCCTGAGAAACCACAGGCGGTCGTTGACCCGTGAATCGGCTGATGCTCGTGACGTTCAGCATCGCCGCGATTTTTTCGGGACAAGTTGTTTTGCGCTCGGGCGCAAACGCGCAGTTCAACGCAAATCGAACGCTCGCTCTCACGACGCTTTCTGAGGCGGGTACGGTCGGGACAACACGGCGAATGCGGCTCGCGACGCCAGAGATTGTGTGGATTCCAGCAGGAGAATTCGCGATGGGGGCGACGGCTGACGACGTCGAGCATGCCCGCTATCTCTGTGAACGAGACTCTGCTTCACAGCATGCTCTGGCATGGCGTTGCGCGGGTGTGCTCGATTCGCTTGAGGGTGCCGCGTTGGGTTCGCTTTGTGAGCGCTCGAATTTTGAATACATCACGTTTCGCGAAGAGGGACAGCACACTGTCTACCTGAGCGAGTTTGGGATTGATCGCACTGAGGTAAGTATTCGCGACTACTGGCGGTGCGTAAACGACGGCGCGTGCACTTCTGTTCGTGTCTCCGAAGGCTCAACACCGTTTGGCGCCAGTGATCATCCGGTCGTCGCCGTAAGCTGGTATCAGGCAGTGCAATTTTGTGGGTGGCGCTCGGCTCGTTTGCCCACTGAGGCGCAGTGGGAGCGAGCCGCGAGGGGACGTGATCGTGTGGTTTTTCCGTGGGGAAATCTCTTCAATCCGCACCTCGCTAATTTGGGGATGACGAGCGCTACGTGTTTGAGCGACGCCGATGGCTACCTGTACACCGCGCCGGTGTCGACATTTGCAGACGGTCACTCACCCGACGGCGTGCTCAACATGGCCGGCAACGTCTCTGAGTGGGTAGAGGACGCTTTCAACGATGGGCCGGAAGACCCGGTGTCCCATCGATCGGTCTGGCGACGATCTCCGTCGCGCTATCACGTCGACGAGCGGGCAGTGAATCCGCACGTCACCGAGGCACGAGATGATCGGCGAGTCTTTCGTGGAGGCTCGTTCGCGAGCCAGTCATTTCAAGCTCGAACGACCTTTCGCGCACGGATCGGCGCCAGTGAGCAAGCCCAGTGGCTAGGTTTTCGCTGCGCATACAATCGTTGAGGCACCAGGACATTCGTGGGTGCGTGATGCGAAGGGGGTTGTTCGGTGCCTGATATTCGAGTAGCACCGCTGGCCACTGTTTATGCGATCTCGAAGCACTCTTATTCTTTCAGCTCTGCTCGGTTTGTTCACATTTGGTTGTGAAGAAGCTGCGGTCGGCGCTCGCTGCGAAAACGTGTACGATTGTGATCGCACTGGGGCTGGCAGCACGCGGAACTGCTACTCCTACGCCAACCCAAGTATTACGTGCGCGCCAGGCATCGGAAACAGCTGTGTTTGCTGCCCCGTGGTCTCGATGCGCACAAACTTAAGTGCGCTGCCCGTCGCGTGTCAGCCTCGCGGTGGCAACGTGACGGATGTGCCCACGGTGTTGACAGACGCCACGGTGTTGGACGCGCAGGACGGTAGTAGCCCACCAGATGCGGGGCTGCTCGACGTGCCGAATCCCCAAGCAGATCGGCCAAATCCGATTGCGGACGTACCCAACGCTCCCGTTGATGTACCCAACGCTCCCATTGATGTGCCCAACGCACCGGTGGATGTTCCGGATCCTCGCGACGTTTTGAATTCGGACACTCTCGGCTGAGAAGAGAGTTTCGCCACGGTTCTTTGGTGATACCCTAACAACCGTTTCTTACACTCGGTGGTAAAATCACGAAACGGTTTGCTTGATGAACGATCCTCCAGCACCCACAAAACCAAACGTCCAGTCGGTGATTGGTCGCGGTAAAAGCACACCGGCTCCCGAGTTCACCGCTGGGGAGATCGTCCTCGGCAAATACGTCATCGATGCACCCCTTGGGGCAGGTGGCATGGGCCAGGTATTTCGCGCCCATAATCAAAAGACCAACCGCGTCGTTGCAGTCAAAGTTTTGCCGTCAGGGGGAAGCCAAGAGCACGCCACGAGATTTGAACGCGAAGCCGCGCTTATGGCTCGGGTTCGGCATCCAAACGTCGTTGAGATCTTCGACTTTGGTATGGTCGAAGGCGTGCTTCCGTGCATTGTGATGGAGCTGGTTGAGGGGGAAGCGCTCAACGATCGGCTAGAAAAAAACAAGGCGCTTCCTTGGCGTGACGCCGTTAAAATTGCCTTAGGCATCCTCGACGGTCTGGA
>JANNCG010000275.1:0-3077 GCA_031386385.1 Myxococcales bacterium | reverse complement strand
AAGTAGACGAGTGGACCAAGAGCATCAAGCACGCGGTGGCTGAGGCCGCTCCGCCACATAAAATCTGAGCTATATGATCTAGCAATGCTGGGACAGACTTTTGAAAGAGTCCCAGTCCCAGCGTTGCTCGGCTCGCTCATCGGGGGATCGATCAGAGGAATATAGACAATGTTAAGATTTTCAATCGGATTTTTTGTGGTCGCGATCATCGCGGCGATTTTTGGTTTCACGGGCATCGCCGTCGAGGCGCAAGGCATCGCGAAGATTCTCTTCGTCGGATTCTTAATTATCGCCGTATTCTCACTGATTTTCGGACGCCGCAGCGTGCCGGTCTGAGGCTCGACACGAAGTGTCGTAGGTGCAGAGAGAACAGATTCGACGCGTAGCACTTTGCCTTCGGGCAGAGTTTGCGAGAGCGCTGTCGCCGCTGTCTCTACCACCGCTTGTACAAATCAACTTCGAACGTCACACGTTGCTTCGAACGCCCCCTTCGCTCAAACAGACTAAGAGCTTGAACGGTCGTCAGGTTTGCGGATCATTCCGTAGCTTTTCAGCTTGCGGTACAGCGTCGCCGAGCCGATCTGCAGCTGTTCGGCGGTCTGCGTTTGGTTGCCCTCGTTAGCGTCAAGGGCCGCCAGAATATAGTCCTTCTCGATCTGATCAAGCGGGCGGACAGCCCCAGCGGCGGCCACCGGTCGCGGAAACACCTGGCGGATCTCTTCTGGCAGGTCTTCAAGCTCGACGCGCTTTGCGCTCGTGAGCGCAACCGCGCGCTCCATCGTGTTAGCGAGCTCGCGAACATTGCCCGGCCACTCGTACCGCAAGAGCTGGTCTGCGGCAGCGGGAGTGATCCCGGTGATGTCGCGCTTCATGCGCAGCGAGGATTCGGCCAACAGCACTCTGGCGAGCGGCAGGATGTCGTCACGCCTGTCGCGAAGCGCTGGCACGTGCAACTCAACCACCTTGAGGCGATAGTACAAATCCTGACGAAAGCCTCCATCAAGAACCACCTTGCCCAGGTCGCGATTGGTCGCCGCTACAATCCGCACGTCGACCTTGCGAGTTTTGTTCTCTCCCACTCGTCGGATCTCTCTCTCCTGCAGCACGCGCAAGAGTTTGACCTGCATTCCAGGTGAGATTTCACCGATTTCGTCTAAGTGGAGTGTGCCTCCGATGGCCGCTTCGAACAGGCCGGGACGATCGTGGGTCGCACCCGTGAAGGCCCCGCGCGCGTGTCCGAACAGCTCGCTCTCAAGTAGGGTCTCGGCGATCGCGCCGCAGTTGACCGCGATGAATGGGCCAGCGGCTCTTGTCGATTCGTCATGCACCAACCGCGCAATACGCTCTTTGCCCGCGCCGCTCTCGCCCGTGATGAGCACCGTTGAGTCCACCTTTGCGACACGACGGGTCATGTCGACGAGCTTGCGAATGGCGGCACTCTTGGCGACAATGCCCAGCGGTTCGTCCACGTCGCGCGCCACGCGCACCAACGCGCTGCGGTGCTCTTTGAGCTTTCGCTCAGCGTTTTTTAGCGTCTCTAGCACCCGGTCGAGCGACACATCAAGGCACTCTTTGAGTGGTTTGCGCTCAAAAAACTGCAGCTCTGCGGCACGCTCGTCGCCCCACTCTTCGCGGGTCCGGCCGATGAGATGGCAAGCCGCGTCGCCTTTGCCCAGGCATCGATCTTCTAAGACGTAGATCTCTTTGCCTTCGGTGCGGCTGATATACCCGCTCATGATGCCGCAGATGGTCCAGCACATGGGCGCATCTGCACGGCCAAAGTGCAACAAGTGCTGCTCTGCTTCATACGACGCTACAAGGGTCGAGCCAGCTTTGCCGAGCGGGTCGCCGCCGGTCTCGAGCCGAAAGAGCCCCTGAAGCGTCAGGATCCGTCCTCCTGCATGGCGCCAGTTTTCGTCCTCCCACTTGAACTCGCTCTGCATCGCCTCGGCCATTCGCCATCCATGCGCGAACCCAAATTGCGTGAGCACGGCGCGAGCAGCCTCGTACCCAAAATTCTCAACGAGGTACTTTCGCAACACTCCCATCGCGACGGCGTCGAGCAGCAACGCCCGCTGACCCGCGAACCGAATCACGCCTCCGTCGGGGTCGAGCTGCAAAAGTTCTTTGACGTCTAGGTCTTCAACGCGCATCAGGAGACTCCTTCAAATTGATAGATGATATACTTCATTTTGATTGAATGACCCTAACTCTTCGCCAATTTGCGAATAGAATCATCGGCTCAGTACTTGCATTGCATGATCAGTACCATAGATGCAAACCTCCGACCCCAGCGTTTCAGACACCATCGCAGAGATACAACGCGCCGAGGTGCTCTTAAAGACCGGTGCCTTACAAAAGGCCATCTTTAACAGCGCAAACTTTTCGAGCATCGCGACCGACGCCAAGGGAGTGATTCAGATCTTCAACGTAGGCGCTGAGCGCATGCTTGGCTACGCAGCCGCCGACGTGATGAACAAAATCACGCCTGCTGACATCTCGGATCCACAGGAGCTCATCGCGCGTGCCGCAACACTTAGCATCGAACTCGGCACGGCGATCACCCATGGCTTCGAGGCGCTGGTCTTCAAGGCGTCGCGCGGCATTGAGGACATCTATGAGCTGACGTATATCCGCAAGGACGGGACCCGATTTCCCGCGGTCGTGAACGTCACTGCGCTGCGCGACGCCGAGGAGACCATTATTGGCTACCTGCTCATCGGCACGGATAACACTGCGCGAAAGGAGGCCGAGGAGGCGCTGCTTCAGGCTGGTGCCTTGCAAAAGGCCATCTTCAACAGCGCAAACTTTTCGAGCATCGCGACCGACGCCAAGGGAGTGATTCAAATCTTCAACGTAGGCGCTGAGCGGATGCTTGGCTACGCAGCCGCCGACGTGATGAACAAAATCACGCCCGCTGACATCTCCGATCCACAGGAAGTAATCGCGCGAGCCAGAGGGCTGAGCGCCGAACTCTCCACGTCCATCACTCCCGGGTTCGAGGCGCTGGTATTCAAAGCATCTCGCGGCATCGAGGACATCTACGAGCTTACGTATATCCGTAAGGATGGCAGCCG
>JANNCG010000256.1:0-1764 GCA_031386385.1 Myxococcales bacterium | reverse complement strand
CGCGCTGTGCAAGTCGCTGGAGAACCTCGGGGTGGGCATCGGCCCCCATGGCGACCGTGTACAATCGAAGGTCTGGGGCGACACGAAGGACCTCGTCGACTAAACGAATGGGGTCCAGAGTTCCCATGGTTGGCATGGAGTCACCGAGGTAGACCACGACGCCATTGCGGCGCGCGTCAATCTTCTCGTACGCGTCTGAAAGGATCCTGCCAAGGTCCGTCGCGCCCGCGGGCCGAACTTGCGAAATTGCCTCTAAAATTGCTCGCCGTTTGGCGTCATCAACCGCTGAGAGTTGCCCCGCAGCGCCGCCCGCAGCCCGCGCGCGGAGGTCACCAAACATCAGCATCACGCGGTCATCAGGCCCCAGCGTTTGAAGCATCGCGTTGACCGCCGCGCTCGCAGTGGTGAGCGCACCACGATCAGTGGCAGAGGAGTCATCCACGACAAGAACGATGTCCGTCCCGCGCGCTTGCGGCGGAGGCAGCGACAGATCAACCATCGCATACTCTTGCCCTTCGCTCGCGGATCGGGTGCGCCAGATCCGTGCCGCGACATCGGTGACGGCGGCCGGCTTGGCGTCGAACAGCTCCACCACGATATCTCCGCGCGGTCTAAAATCGCTCTTCACCATACGCAACAGTTCGTGACCTGTGGCCATCGATCCGACGGGTCCGCGAATGGCCCCAACTCCGCCTCGATCCACGTGCATCTCGAACAAAAACTCGCCCACAAACGGCGGAGATCCAGCGTCCCCGATGGGGTAGGTGTACATCCGGCGTCCCTGCTCGCGATGAAGCCACTGGACATAGTTGAGGTTCACTCGGATCGCGTGTTGCGGTGAGACCGCTTCAAGCCGAGCAAAGAGTGAGCCGTCGGGATTGCGCATCAGCGCCGAGCGTCCATCGCTGGACATTCCTGCGACGGGCGCCGCAGAGAAGCCAACTGAATACCGTGTTGAGCCATCCGGTCCGATCATGGAGTATCCAAAATCCGACACCATCGCTCCCTCCGGGACCCGTATGCGATACTCAACCGTTGAGGTCCCGTGTCCGCCGTTGAAGAACGTCTGCGATACACGTGTGACGGCAGAATCTCCGTCAATTCGCACGTTGACAGCGTGCTCTTTGGTGGTCAAAGCGCTCGGAGCTTCGCCAACCCCGCCGTGCATGACGGCGACTCCAGCGCCCTGTGCACCCCGCGCTGCGACGCCTTGTGGGCTCGCTGCTCCGCCAGTCCAGTCATCCCACACCGGCGCAGGAACGAGCTGATACGTTCCCCGTCCCGAGAGCATCTGTCCCTGCGATACGCGACCCTGTCCCGTGTTTGATCGCCAGCCCACTTCGCCTCGGACACCAATCGCTCGGACGGTCCCGTCTGCGTCACGCTCAAGCTCAAGCGATGCGTCAGAGACAAGCACCGTTAAGTCTTCGCCCAAGCGAATGCTTCGCTCTTCTGCGCCCCAAGCGCTGACAAAGATCTTGCCGCGCTCAAGTGACGCGACCGAGTCGCGAAACTTCACTTGCGTGTCACCCGCCATGCGAATCTCAATCCCGTCGTCCGTGCGTACAATCGCTCGACCCGACGCAGCGCTCTGGATACTGCCGTCTTTTTCTATCCGAGCGGTGACGTTGGCCTCAAGCGTAGCGCCTGATGCATCCCGAATGGTCACCGCCGAGTGCAAGACATCCACCGATGCGGCCGTTGGTTGCAGCCGACTCGCGAGGGCCTCGGTCTGGGGGTTGCTCGCGCAAGCGCTCAGTGAAG
>JANNCG010000239.1:0-2871 GCA_031386385.1 Myxococcales bacterium | reverse complement strand
GTCGAGACGGCGCCAGCACTCAAACACAAAGTGCTCGTGGGTGCTCAGTTCGACGACCCATCGGTGATTGCGGCTAGCTCGCTGAAAAAAGGGCTGCCCAAGCTATGATTGGCGTGACGTGGAAAGAGACGCTTACCGGGAGTTGGCATCGGCTGAGCGCTCCGAGTGTAGAGCACCGGTGCACCGTCGAGGTCACGGTGTTGATGCCCAAGGTGACCGAGCTGCTTGGCAATACCGTGGTCGATATTCAAGGGCGTGTGTCGCTTGAGGGCCTCGCGACGGACCGAGAGTTCAAAGGGACCTTGGGGTTAGGGGCGATGATTCGCGAGCGGAGGATTCCGTATGCGTTTACGGTGATCGCGGATGACGGGAGGCCCTACCGGTTTGATGGCGCCAAAGAAGTGAACGTGTTGAAGCTTCCGACTTCAATCACGACGCTGGGTGCGTACATTTTTGACGAGACCGGCGAAGAGATCGGGAGAGCGATTTTGCGCGGAGATTTTAGGGAAGAAGCGCTGGAGTTTATCCGGAGCTTTCGTGCAATTTTGCTGAAGTAAACGTGAAGGGTTCTGCCGAATGAAGTTTCGTGGTTCAGTCCTCGCGGCGAGTGTTTTGTGTGCAGTTGGCGTGTTCGCAGCCCCGAGCGTGAGCCAAGCGCAGTCGCTGGTGCGCACGCCACAGACGATAGGGCCCGTACGTCCCTACCAAGTGCGTCTCGCGGTGGATTTGCCCGTGTTGGGGCTTGCGGCAGTGGGTGTGATTGTTCCGCAGTTGGTGTCCTCGACCATCGTCTCAAGCTGTCCTTGCTTTAGCGGGGATGTCCTGCCCATTGATCGATGGACTGCAGGGCGCCGTCTCGACAGTGTGTCGTTTGCGAGTGACATCGCGCTGGCTTCGTTGGTGGCCTCAGTGCCGCTGTTTGACCTGCTCGACGTGCGGTTGTCTAGGGGCGGATGGTTTGAATGGCTTGAAGATTTGCTGGTCATTGGTCAGACCGTGATGATCAATCTCGCGATCAATCAGGTGACAAAGATCGGGATGCGACGTCCGCGACCTCGGGTCTATGACGTGCCTGCGGGTGATCCATTGCTCGCAGAGCCGGACAATTTTTTGTCGTTTTATTCGGGACATTCATCGACGATATTTTCTGCCGGCGTGGCATTGGGGATGACCTACTGGTTTAGGCATCCTGAGTCCACGGTTCGCGCTTTGCCGATGGCTATCGCGGTGGGCGCAGGGCTCGGTGTGGCTTCTATGCGAGTGATCGCTGGGAAGCACTTTTTATCCGATGTGTTTGTTGGTGCGCTGCTCGGAAGCGTCACTGGAGTGCTTGTTCCGTGGGTGCATCGCCGGTTGCCTAATGCGCAATTCGCGGTGTCGCCTGTGTACGTCGCGGACACGGTCAGCGGCGCGCATATCGCATTCTCTATGCGGTTCTAAGACATTACGTTTCAATTATGCACGGGTCTTTAGGGCACTGTGTCGCGGGGTGCGCAGGGATAATCTGATTGACTTTTGCCCAGCGATAGTGAACACACCCGCGATTCATGACTTTTGATTCGTTGTCTCTGATTGAGCCTTTGATGCAAGCTATTCGGGCTCTCGGGTACGAGACGCCCACTCCTATTCAACAACAAGCCATTCCTCAAATCCTGACGGGCCGCGACCTCCTTGGCTGCGCCCAAACCGGAACCGGAAAAACTGCGGCTTTTGCACTTCCTGTCCTTCAACGCCTCGCCAGCACTGAGCCGGTGTTACTTGAAGAAGTTGTTCGCTCTGCTCCTGCAATGCGCGATGGTCGACGGGACTTTCGCGATCAACGAAATCGTCGTGGGCCGCCGGTTGTGACCGGACCTAAGCGCGCGATTCGCACGCTTATTCTGACGCCTACCCGCGAGCTCGCTGCTCAAATTGGAGCTTCTTTTCGCGACCTCGGTCGTGAACTCTCTCTTCGTCACACCGTTGTATACGGCGGTGTTGGTTATGGTGAACAAGAGAAGGCTCTGCGCAACGGCGTAGACATCTTGGTCGCGACCCCCGGACGATTGATGGACTATATGGAGCGCGGCTCCATTGTTCTTAGCCACGTTGAGGTCCTTATTTTGGACGAAGCCGACCAGATGCTGGACATGGGCTTTGTTCAGGATGTGCGCAAGATTGTGGCGCGTGTTCCGTCAAAGCGGCAGACGCTGTTTTTCTCGGCCACCATGCCCAAAGAGATCCGTCGCCTTGCTGATGAGTGGCTCAAAGATCCTGTTGAGATCTCAGTGGCACCTCCTGCGACGACCGTTGATCGCGTCACGCAAAAGGTGTTCTTCGTCGAGACATCCGACAAGCGAAGACTTCTTCAGCACCTGCTCGAAGACCGCAACGTCACGCGCGCTCTGGTGTTTGCACGCACCAAACACAGCGCCAATCGCATCGCCGAGATCCTTGATGCCGCGGGCACTCCGACGGACGCAATCCACGGCAACAAGTCGCAAAACGCTCGTGAAAAAGCGTCAGCGCGAGCAGCGCGGCTGCGGGAAAGCAGCCGGGGTTGGCCACGCGGGTGGCGCCCTGAATGCGCTCGCGCTGCCCCGGCAGCTCGGTCAGTCCGTAGGTCCAGCTGTCGATAAAGCGGTGGTCGCCGCCGACATCGACGATGCGGACGTGCGCGGGCACGCGCGCCAGGGGTTCGCGTGACTTGCCGGTCGGCAGCGACACGAACAGCAGGTCGAGGCCGCCGCTTTGTTCCGGTACGAAAGGGTCGATTTGGAGTGCGCCCACGGGGTGCCCGGCAAGTCCGGGAAAGCGCTGCGCGAGCCGCTGACCTGCGGTCGAGTCCCCGCCTGCGTAGGCGATCTCGAACGTGGGGTGGCTGGCACACAG
>JANNCG010000233.1:0-8162 GCA_031386385.1 Myxococcales bacterium | reverse complement strand
CATCGGCATCGGCTCGGAAATTTTGTTGAACAGCACGCTCGCGGCGGGATTGCCCGGCACGACGAGCTGGCCGCCCGCACACACTTCTGCGTTGATCCTCGAGAGGCGATCGCTCACATTTGGCGAGGACAAATCCAGGTTTGCCGACGGACGCAGCGAAGCGTGACAGTTCGCCGTCCCGCACCGTGGAACAAAAATTAAACGCTGCAACACCTCGATGTCGCCTCTACACATGGGAGTGCTCGCGTCAAACGTGTCCATACCCGGCATCACATCTGCGGTTCGCGCCGCGTCTGGCGCAGCGCTATCTGCGTCCATCGTGTTTGCGATCGGGGACGTACAAGCGAACAAAAGTGCTGCTGCTGAGGACCAAAGGGAGGCTAACCGGATTCGCATGGTTTTGACGGTATCACAGGCCATGCTCATCAAAAAATCTGCGCATCCGCAGTGACGACGAGAAGCGGGGAGTGGCGGTCTTGATCCGACGCAAGGACAACCTCGCTAGATCCAACCCATCACGCCAATGGCGAGAGTTGCCGCGAGACGAGAATGATGGCGTGAGTCACTTCGCCCTTGCACGATAGTTCGTATAGAGTTATTTCGTGTACGAACTAAATTGCTATGACTGGTCTGCCGCAGCTTGATCAAGAGCACGAGCGCGAGGCGTTTGGGCGCATCGTTGAGACGCTCATTTTTCTCTATACCGAGAGCCGTCGGCTCACCAAAGAGCAAGCGCGCGAGCACGATCTCACCGGCCCTCAGCTCACGGTGATCAAGCTTTTGGCTGGGATTGGCGAGGTCTCGCTGACGGAGCTGTCCGTGAGCATGCAGACGAAAAACAGCACCGTCACCGGGATCATTGATCGCATGGAGGCCGCGGATTTGGTCAAGCGTGTGCGCTCGGACGAAGATCGCCGGGTGATCAAGATCAAGCTCACGACGAAGGGTCGCGCGTTGGCCAAGAGCGTCCCGATTGAGCCGATGGCGCTGTTTCATCGAGCGCTTGAGACGCTCTCTTCGCAAGAGGCAAAAACGCTCTTACGCATCCTGAGCAAGCTCGCTGACAACGTCCGTGAGTCCCTTTCAGCTGGCGAAAATACAGATGAAAGCGCGCTGACTGATTGATGTACTGACCGAAATACTTACTGAAGCACTTCTTGTTTTACAACCTTCTTTCGAAAGCAGATTTTCACCCCCATGAGCCTCAACGACAAAGTGATTATTACCTGCGCGATGAGCGGCGCGGTGACGACTCGGGCGCAGTGCCCTGCCATTCCGTACACCGTGCAAGACTACGCGGATGAGGCGCTGAGAGCGTACGAAGCTGGTGCGGCGGTGGTGCACATTCACGCACGCGAAGACGACGGAGTCCCAAGCTACTCGTCTGAGCGGTTTGCAGCGATCGCGAAGGCCATTCGCGCGGTGTGCCCCATCATCCTGAACTTCTCCACAGGAACCATAGACCCCGAGGTCAAGCGCGCAGAGCATGTGAAGCTCAACAAGCCAGACATCGGGGCGCTCAACATGGGGACCATGAACTATGCGAAGTACAACCCGAAGAAGAAAAACTGGGTCTTTAACTTCGTGTTCGAGAATCGCTTTGACGACATTCAATACCTGATCACCATGATGAACGAGGCGGGCGTGAAGCCTGAGCTTGAGGTGTTTGACACGGGCCATGTGCACTCGGTAGAGCCGCTGATTGACATGGGGTTTCTCAAGGGAAACCTAGACTTCTCGCTCGTGATGGGCGTTGTCGGTGGGATCAAAGCCACCGCGCGGCACCTTGCCTTTCAAGCTGAAAACTTGCCCGCTAACAGCACGTGGAAGGTCGTTGGGATCTCACGCGAGCAGTGGATGCTCTGTGCTGCGGCGCTGTCGCTCGGTGGCCACCTGCGCGTGGGGCTGGAAGATAATTTTTATCTCCCCTCGGGCGAGATGGCGCGGTCTAACGGAGATCTTGTGGCGAAGGCCGCACAAATGGCAAAGGACACCGGTCGAGCCGTCGCGACTGTGGCCGAGGCGAGACAGATCCTGTCGCTTCCCCCAGTCACGTGAGCAAGTATTGTTAACGACCATTGCACTCTCTTCAGTTAGGACCCAATCATGTTTCAAACACTGCAACACAGCTTCGCCAATGGCGTCACCACCCTCACCCTGCACCGACCGCAGCGCAAAAACGCGATCAGTCCGCAGATGGCCAACGAGCTTCTCTATGCCTTGGAGGGCGCACAGAATGACCCCGCGGTAAGGGTTGTCGTTCTCACGGGGTCGGGCGATGTATTTTGCTCTGGTGGAGACCTCGGTCAGATGGCAGGAGCCGTCGCAGAGACCAGTGAATTGCCAATCAAAGGTGACTTTTCAGATCTGCTACTCGCGATGACAAACATGACCAAGCCCATCATCGCGAAGGTGCGCGGGGTCGCCAAGGGCGGCGGTCTGGGCCTCGTGGGCGCGTCGCATTTTGCCATCGCTGCGACGGACACGATGTTCTCGACGCCTGAGCTGAATGTTGGGGTGTTTCCGATGATGATTATGGCGGTGTTGGCGCGCACGATGCCAAAGCGCCAGCTGCTCAGCATGATGCTCACCACCAATACACTGAGCGCGCAGGATGCTGAAAACTGGGGGCTCATCACCAAGAGCGTGCCCACTGCCATGCTTGATCGCGAAGTGCAACAGATGGCCGATGCGCTCGTTGCGCGCTCACCCACAGCGGTGTCCCGAGGGCTGGCCGCGTACAATAAAATGGGGGATTTGTCGCTCAAAGAGGCGCTCCCCATGCTGCGCGATGAGCTGTACTCGCTGCTCGGGACCGAGGACGCTCGCGAAGGTCTCATGGCGTTTATGGAAAAGCGCCAGCCACGCTGGACCGGTCGCTGAAGTCGTCGCAAGCCGTACACACAACCTAAGCAGTCAAGCTCATGATTGCTTGTAGCTAATATCATTTTTGAAGAAGGGTTCTGGTATTTATCCCATGACGACGATGCGCGAACGGGTTGCTACGCTAGAAGAACAACGGGCCAACGTGCTTAAAATGGGCGGCGAGGACAAAATTCGTCGCCAGCACGAGCGAGGCAAGCTCACTGCGCGTGAGCGTTTGGCCTTGTTTTTTGACGACGGAAAGTTCTTCGAGGTCGGGATGCTCGGGACCCAAATGGGAGCCGCAGCAGGCCCAGACGGCATGGACAAACCGGCCGCCGATGGGGTGGTCTGCGCGTTTGGAATGGTCAACGGTCGGCTGGTTTGCTGCGCCGCTTATGACTTCACCGTGAAGGGCGGATCCATCGGTCACACCGGTGAAGTGAAGGTCACACGCTTGCGTGAGATGGCGCTCAAGGGGCGGCATCCCATTGTGTGGTTTATTGACTCTGGCGGCGCGAGGATTGAGCCCGGACGGCAGCACCCCGATGAGATCTCGACCTTCGCGGGGACGGGATATTTGTTTCGCGAACAAGTGGTGATGTCCGGAGTGGTCCCGCAGGTGGCGGCGATGGTGGGGCCTGGAGCGGCGGGGACGGCGTATATTCCGGGGCTGGCGGACTTTGTTCCGATGGTGAAAAACATTGGCTCGCTCGCGCTGGGAGGACCTGCGCTGGTGAAGGCCGTGATGGGGCAAGAGATCACTGAGCAAGAGCTCGGTGGGTCCAAGGTGCACTCAGAGATCTCGGGAGTGTCCGACGGTGAGGTCGAAGATGACGCAGCGTGTGTGGCGCTCGTGCGTGATTATCTGTCGTATTTTCCCTCGCATTGTGAAGAGATGCCGCCGGTGGTTGCGACGCAAGATCCTGTCGATCGTCGCGACGAAGCGCTGCTCGATGTGATCCCTGAGTCCTCGCGGCGTGCGTACGACATGTACAAAATTTTGCGCTCGGTCGTTGATGACGGAAAGCTGCTGGACCTGAAGCCCCGATGGGCGCGCAACCTGATTACGTGCCTTGCGCGAATTGATGGACGAAGCGTTGGGATCATCGCGAACAACCCCATGCACATGGGCGGAGTGCTTGATGTGGACAGCGCCGACAAGGGCGCGCGGTTTATCCAGGTGTGCAATGCATTTAACATTCCGCTGGTGTTTTTTCAGGACACTCCGGGGTTTATGATCGGCAGCAAATCCGAGCACGCGGGGGTGATTCGGCACGGAGCAAAGATGCTTCACGCGATGAGCGCGGCGACGGTCCCGAAGCTTACGGTGGTGACGCGCAAGGCGTACGGAGCGGGGTACTACGTGATGTGTGGACGCGCGTATGAGCCAGATCTTATCGTCGCCTGGCCAGGGGCCGAGATCTCAGTGATGGGCGCCGAGGGGATGGTCGGGATCGCCGCCCAAAAACTCTTCGGCGGAATGGAGCCCGATCCAGACATGAAAAAAGGTCTGATCGCGATGATTCAGAGCAACATCGACGCGAGCAAGAGCGCTGGTTGGGGTTTGATCGATGACGTGATAGACCCGCGCGACACGCGCAAAGTGCTTGCCATGGGGTTGCAGCTTTCGGCGCAGAAAAAAGTCGAGCGTCCGTTTAAGAAGCACGGCATTATGCCGGTGTGACAAAGTCTGCAAGCCCCACCGCTACTGCCACTGCAAACACCGGCGCTCAGTCAAAGGTCGTTGAGCCAAGCATCACGGCGAACACAACACCCACTACGGCGGTGCCTGCCGCGTCTACAGAGCTTGCCTTTAGCTGGGACGATCCGGTGAAGTTGATGAAGTCGCTCTCGACGGCGTGGAGAGAAGTGACCAATCACGAAATACCAACGTTTTTGCAGCTCGCGCAGTGCAAGATTGAGCGCATTGACGCGGATGTTCCGTCCGGATTTGTGGCCATCACGGTGGAGGGTGAGACGCATCATGCGATTGGACTCAGGCGCGAGGCGGTGGCACCCTTGGTGACGGTGTTGTCGAAAAAACCGGCGGACGAGGTCAACGCAGCGTTGGCAAAAGGGCCGGCGAAGTTTCAGACGACTACCCCTTGAGTGTGGGGGGCGCCGCAGCTGAGCGCTCAGCATTCATCACAGCGGGCGTAGCGTGTTGAAAGTGCAAACAAAAGCGCAGTGCCGTATGGCGCCGCGGCACAGCGCTGGCGCAACATCCTTCGCGCGAAAACGCGCTCAGGCAGGAGTCCGGTGGTCGCCGATGCTGCCAGTGTATGCACGATCGATCTTTGCTCGCTCCAGCGCTGGGCAACGCTCAGACAGTGGCTTCATTGACTGAGCCAAATTGTGTGCAACGATCCTCTTGCCTGAGCGCTCTTGCGCGAAGGATGTTGCGCCAGCCCTGCGGCGCGGCGCCATACCGCACTGCGCTTTTGTTTGCACTTGCAACACACTACGCCCGCTGCGATGAATGCTGAGTGGCTTGCTGCGGCGCCCATACCGCGCTGCGATGCTCCTTGCCATGGCATTTGATACTCAGTCATCACAATGCTGGTTAGTATAGGTTGTCCCTTATGGAGACTGGGTTGCTTGCGGCGTCTGTGCCCCTTGAGGCGCGCGGCGGAGCAGCGCCCAAGCCGCTTGGTACTCGGGGTCCATCACGGCGTCAGTTCGAAGACACTCGCGCCATTTTAGCTGAGCCTCTTCGCGATGGTTGTCTGCGAGCGCCAACAAGCCCTCATAAAAGAGCCCCTCGGCTTGCTGCGATGGTGTTGGTGAGTGCGTCCACAGTTGCTCGTGTGTGAGGGTGCCAAGCACGCGTTGGGCCAGCAGTACAATCCACGCGGGCTGCGGACCCGCGTTGTTCACGATCTCACGCAGCGCAGCGCGCGCACGATCGCCGTCCTCTCCAGCGAGTCGCGAAACCAAAAACTCAGTCAACGCCAGATACCGTGTGGCCTGGCGATCCTGCGACGGAATGCGCCTCGCCGCAGCGGCTACCCGCGCCGCCGCCGCCCACTGTCCACGCTCAATCAACAGCATCATCCCCGCCCGCGCCGTTGAGCGATCGTCCGGAACCGCGTCCACCGCAGCCTCAACACTCGTTTGAGACGCGTCGCTGTCGCCCAACGCATCCTGCGCGATGGACAGCTGCATCAGCGCGCGGGCCTTGTCCGCTCCATCGAGTGAGCGCACCAGCGCCACAAGTCCGGCAGAGACTTGCTCAAGCGCCGCGTTGGCCTCGGGGCTTCGGGACAACTGCAACACCCGCGCACGTTGAAGCTGCATTTGAAGCGTCACTTCGCTGCCAGACTCACGCGCCGCGACAGGGATCGCTTGCGCGCTCGTCACGCGCACGAGCGCTGTGGCAAAATCATCTTTGTGCATCGCGATTTCGGACAACCGGAGCCACGCCAAGCGAGAGGGTGTTGCCCCTTCGGTCGCGCGGACCAGAAGAGGCAGAGATGTCTGCAAATATCCCGATGAAAGCTCAACCAGACCGGCGCTAAACTCCACCTCATTGGGTGTCACCGGCGGGCGCTGCGAGCTAAAGTGCGTGCTCCACTGCGACGACAGCGAGCGCATAGAAGCGATCGCTCCGCGCGCTGCGCTGATGTCATTGTTGGCCACCTCTTGCGACACCCAGCGCATCGTGAGGGCCATCGCACGCGTGAGTCCGGCGGGATCTTCTGGAGCGAGCTCGGCAGCTGCACGTGCGTGTGCAGCGGCGAGGGCGAGGAGGCCGTCTGCAGCGGACCCCACAGACAAGCACTCTGCGAAGCGCACATCGGTCGGAAACCTTCGTCGCGCCCTGCGGCACACGCCGGCCATCGCAGCAGAGTCCACGCGCTCTAATTGTTGAGCGAGTCCAAAGTGTGTCTCGGCGGTGTCGTCATCGAGAACGCTTCGGAGCAGGGCTGAGATTCCACGGCTGTTTTGGCCGGTCATTCGCTCGGTTTCATTCGCAGCGCCGTCGAGGTCACCCATGCGTAGGTAAAGAAGCGTGACGTCAAATACCGGGCGCTCAATGGACCTTCGGAGCATGGCCACTTCTTGCTCACTCCGGGGCTCTGGCGTCACACGGGCAAGCTCAGTCAGCGCGAGTTGCCGACGCTGGACCGAGTGATCTCGCGATCTGGTGACGAACGAAATCTCTGGCAAAATACGCGCGATATCTCGATACAGCTCGCTCATCTCGCCGTGAAAAATCCACGGCTGGCGAAACTCGCGCCGGTTGCTCTCTCCCCACGTTTGAATCTCGTTGAAGCGTTCGGTGGCCCGCGGATCGGGCGGCGAAATAAGCGTTAACAGCCGCGATGATGCCAACGCCCGCGCTTCGTCTCCCCGCGGCGATGCTGCGGCAAGAATCGACAAAGCCAGGGGTCCCAACGCAGAGGGAAGGTGCCCTTGTGCCAGCTCAGTCGGTGGATAATACAGCAACGCTGTACGCAGCTCTGCCAAAGCGCCGTCATAATCACCCTCAGCCATACGAGCTTGGCCCCGAGTGGCTAAGTAGGCCGCCATCGCGTCGCGCCACGGACGTTGATCTGCGCGAGGCTCAGTTTCTTCAAATTGCCTTAAAATCCCAGCAAAATTCTCGCCGCTAATCCTCGGGGGCGCCCCCATTGTCTCGCCGAGCGGAAGCCCGGTGACGGGCCGCACGGCGCCGGTGCGGCAGGCAGAAGTGATTGTTCCCAAGGCTGCAAGCAAAAAGGCAGCGAGCGGTCGATGCATGAGTTTGTGCGCGAGAGTTTAACTCATTAGGGATTTCTGCGCTCGTACTTGGTATGCTTCCAAGCGAATCAATGTCCGAAGCTACCGGGCTACTTTTCGGTAAATACAAACTGCTTGAGCTGATCGCTCGAGGCGGCATGGCGGAAGTCTTCAAAGCGAAGAGCTTCGGTGCGGACGGCTTTGAAAAAGTCGTGGTGATCAAGCGCATCCTCCCAGAGTTTGCGCAGAACCAAATGTTTGTCGACATGGCCATCAACGAGGCCAAGCTCAGCGTCGCGCTCTCGCACGCAAACATCGTTCAGGTGTTTGATCTCGGCCGTGAAGAGGACACGTACTTCATCGTGATGGAATACGTGCAGGGGATGGATTTTTCCGATGCCCTTTGTCGCGCGCGACAACGCCAGCGGCGACGTCGTCGGCTGCACGCGCTACTTCAACGTGGACACGAAGAACCGGCGGCTGGAGATCGGGCATACGTGGTACGCCAAACGCGTGCAGCGCACGCCGCTCAACACCGAGTGCAAGCTGCTGCTGCTGGGCCATGCGTTCGAACA
>JANNCG010000218.1:0-1950 GCA_031386385.1 Myxococcales bacterium | reverse complement strand
AGAATCTAAAAACACATCCACGCGCTCGTTGTACTCGGTCGTGATGACGCGGCCCACAAAATCGGCAGCGATCGGCAGCTCGCGGTGACCGCGATCAATCAGCGCACAGAGCTGGATAGACCGGGGACGACCATAGTCCATGAGCGCGTCAATTGCAGCGCGGACCGTTCGTCCGGTGAACAGGACATCGTCCACTAGGAGAATCCGTTTGTTGTCGAGCGAAAACTGAATGTCACTACGGCCCACCACCGGCGCGGCGTGGGCGGTCTCGAGGTCGTCGCGGTAGAGGTTAATGTCGAGCGTCCCGAGTTGCACTTCACGGCCCTCAAGCTCGCGAAGCAGCGTCCGCAACCGCTGCGCAAGCGGAACCCCTCCCCGCCGAATGCCCAGCAGGCAAAGCTCTTGCGTGCCTCGATTTCGTTCAGTGATTTCACCGGCAATTCGACGCAACGCGCGCGAAATTTCTTCCGCGTCCATCACCACCCGTCCGCTCACTGCTTTCATACTCTTATTGCATCGGTCGTACCCCAGCGCACTGCCCCGTGTCGAAATAGTTGCAACTCCGTCCCTCGTGCGGCGGACTCTAGCGGGGACCCCCTCCCGGCTGCTCTCAGTGGGTGTCATCGCTCATGACTCACGGTGTTGTTGAGATTGTTCTGCAATCTGCTTGGAGAGCGATGGGCAAACCGGGTATAGATTTGGCGTAGAGGAGCCATGCCAGGTCGGATACTTGTAGTGGATGACAGTCCGACCATTCGTCGATTGGTTCGAAGCGTGCTCGAAGAGTCGGGGTACGACGTCTCAACGGCGCCGGATGGACAAGCAGCGCTTGACCTGTTGCAGCGCGAAGATTTTGATCTCGCCCTGATCGATTTTGTCATGCCACGGATCAATGGCTACCAGCTCGCTCAGAGCATCCGCGCGATTGACCGACTGCGAGAGCTACCCCTGGTTCTCATGAGCGCCAAGGCCGACACGATTGGTCCGCGGTTTGTGCAGCAAACCAAGGCCGCCAACGCGATCAGCAAGCCTTTTGAGCCGCTCGCGCTTCTAGCACTCGTCGAGCACGTCATCACCACCGGAGCCCGTCCGGGCAGTCGAACACTGGTGAGCGAAGAGCTCGCGCGTGGGACCTCGGTTCCGCCTCCGACAACCCTGGCTGAACCACCACGGTCATCTCGGCGCCCAACTTCGTCCATGAGCGCGGTGACTCCGTCTCAAGCGCCGACGCAGCGCCGAAGCACGAGTGTTGAAGAGATCCCTGAGCTTATCTCTCTGCTGGAGTCGAACGACAAACCTGCCGTTGATCAGGCAAAGACGGTGTTTGCCCGCCCTCGGACGCAGACTGTTCTGGACGCTCTTCCGGCGTGGGAGCCGTCGGATGTACCGGACTCAGAGAACACGGTGATCGGACAGCTTCCAGACTTCTCAGAAGATTTCACAGCGCCGCGCGCGCCTGATGCGCGGACAATTACGCAGCGATTTGAAGCCGTTCGTCTCTTCACTGAGCTGCTCGCGACGCAGGTATTGCAGGTATTTCCGTCCTTGCGAACGACCGTCCCGCAGCTTGCAGAGAAGCTTGCCACCGCATCGTCGCCAGAAGAGATTCTGACGCTTGCCGATGCAGCCCGAGGCGCACAAGAAGCGCTATCGCCGTTAAAAGCAGGGCTTGAGGGGCGAATCGACCTGGTTCCGCTTGGCGAGGTTCTGCAGATGCTGCGCTTTCAGCAGCAAACGGGCGTCGTTTCGGTCAAGCGTGGGGCCTCAGAGGTCGAGATTTGTTTTCATCGTGGGGGCATCGACCTGGTGCAGTCACGCAACGTATCACCTGAGTTTTTGCTCGGTCGGTACGCGATCGCCGAGGGCGTCCTGACTCGGGCACAGCTCGATGACTTTATCAGCGAGGGTTTTGAAGGTCGGCTCGGGGCTGCGCTGGTTCAGGCCAAACGG
>JANNCG010001312.1:0-2978 GCA_031386385.1 Myxococcales bacterium | reverse complement strand
GCCGCGCCCACTAAACGTCGGCGTCCATCCGTTAGACAACTGCGCAGATGACTCACCCGCTCGGGGACTGCCGCACTCTCCGTCCCATGTCACCACGCCCGGGACATCGTCGAAGTCCGCAGCGTGTCCTGCAGGGTGCATCCACTGCGGACCATAAGTGACCCTCGTCGAGCATGCCGCAGCGGGGGCAGGACGACAGGCGCCGGTGACGTCGAGCGCGATGATGCATGAGGACGTTCCGACAAAGTAGGGGCGCCAGCCGTTGGACAATTGCGCATAGGAATTTGCCCCATCAACGTGACACACGCCATCCCAGGTCACACGCCCAGCTGCGTCGTCGAATACTGCCGGATGCGCCGCGTCGTGGATCCACGCAGAGCCGTAGGTGATCCGAGTACTGCATGGCGCATCGGGCGCGTCGGGTCGCGGAGCAATCCGACCGTCCGTTGCAACATCCCCGTTTGCCTCCATCGATGCATCTGTGCGTGCATCCACCGAGCTGTCCATCGTTGACGCCACGACAACGTCCATCGCCCCGTCGTGATCTGCATCGCGAGTCCCCAGGTCTGTAACGGTCCCTCGCACGTCGATCAGCCGTTGATCCACCGATGCATCATTTGCGACACCGCCGCCACAGCGCAGCGCGCTGAGAGTAGCGACTGCGATCCCAAGAAGCCTGATCGGAGCGCGAATACACGGCTTCGTCTCTGAGTGTAATCTCTGCACAGAAGCAGAGTGTAACATCATCGCGAGGGCGTTGTGTTGAACGCAACGATCGCCAAATTTCTCGCTGTTTTTAGCGTCTGATCGCCTCTTCCACGATCTCCGCGAGCACACCGCACATCCCCGCCCACCGCACTCAGTTAGGGTGAGAGACCCACATCCCTCATGCTCACGTCCCAGAGCTTTTCTCGAAGCTTCTCATCCTTCGCGAGCTCATTTTTTCGTGAGACTTTGCTCTTCACGTAGTAGTCGCCGCTTTTTCCTGTGACGTCACTCGAGGTGGCCAAATAGATGGACGTCGTCGCACCCTGCTCGGGCGTGAGCGCAATCCAACCAATAACGGTCTGCACAAACCCAGGTAGCCCTCGGTAGATATCCGTCGCAACAAATCCTGGGTGACAGCTGTTCGCGGTGATGTTCGAGCTCGCCAACTTGAGCGCGAGCGCGTCGGTGAACAGCACGTTCATCAGCTTGCTGTCTGCATAAGCCTTCATCCCATCAAACTTGCGCGCCCTCCATTGCCGGTCCTCAATGTTGTTTGTCCCACTGAGCTGCATCCGCGAGGACACATTGACGATACGGCCGGGGGCGCTTTTCTTCATCCGATCGAGCAACAAGTTGGTCAGCAAAAAAGGACCGAGGTGGTTGATCCCCGTGGTGGTCTCGAAGCCATCGATGGTCTCACTGCGCTCGCGCACAAAGAGCCCGGCATTGTTAACCAGGACGTGAAGATCGTCGTTTTCACTGAGAAATTTGTGCGCAAAATCACGTACGCTCTTCAGACTTCCCAGGTCCAGCGATGACACTTGCACGTCGGCGTTTGGCACTGACGCCTTGATCTCCGCAAGAGCGCTCTCTGCTTTTTTCAGATCGCGGCACGCCATAATCACCTTGGCACCCTGCTGTGCGAGCGAGCGCGCGGTCTCTTTGCCGATCCCGACGTTTGCGCCCGTGACGATCGCGGTCTTGCCGCTAACTGACCACTGTTGACTCATCTGTTTTGATCTCTCAGGCCCACTTCGCGCTGAGCGAGAGGGCGCGAGCCGGACGATCGTTGATCCCTTTGAGCCAAGCGGCGACGTTTTTGTGCGTCGAGAGATCCGCGCCCACCATTGCGGCATAACCGACGACCGTGCCCACGATCACGTCCACGAGGGTAAACTTCTCTGACTGAATGAAGTGCTTGCCCTCAAGATGTCCATCCAGGACGTTGAGGTAGTTGTGCAGTGACTCCTTGCCCGCAGCGGCGGCTTTTGCGTTGCGGGCGTCCTCAGGGATCCGCTCGCTGGTGTTCAACAGCATGCGGTTGAGCGCGCCCGTGAGCGAAACGCCCGACCACACCATCCACTGGATCGCATGTGCGTGATCCGCAGTCCCTGGAGCAAACCACAGGCCCTTCGCCACGCCGTATTTGTCTCCCAAATAGCTGATAATCGCGGCTGATTCAAACAGCGTGACATCACCATCGGTCAGCGCTGGGACCTGGCCATTGGGGTTGATCTTCAAAAACTCTGGCTGCTTGTGCGCGCCTTTGGACAGGTCGACAATGCTTTTTTCGTAAGGGACCGCGAGCTCTTCAAGAGCCCAGTGGACGCGGCTCGCGCTTGTCATGGGTGCGCCGTAAAGTGTGATCGTCATGGTGGCATTCTCCAACTGAGAGTAAATTGTCATCGCTCAGGCGACCGCCAACTGCTGGCATCGCGAGCGCACAAGCTATTGCACGGTCGCAACGACTTGCCCAGCCCCCCGAACATTTCTTTACGCAGTCGAGCGAGTAGCAGTGCGTCAACGAATTCGCAGTGATAAATTGAGCGATGCGCGCTCGCATAACCGCGAAAAATTGGGTACCAACAAGAGCACTATGAGTTGGATCGAAGACAAAGCCGCGCTCGCCCTCGCTCGCATCCGTGAAGCACGCGAAACAGGAATGTACCCGTACTTTCGTCCGTTTGAGACCGGCGGTCTTCGGACGTCTGTGGGCGGACACAAGATCGTGAACTACAGCTCGAACGACTATTTGGGCTTAACGAACCATCCAGCAGTGATCGCGGCTGCGCACAAAGCCTTGGATCAGTTTGCCTGTGGCTTGTCCTCCTCGCGCGTGCAGGCCACCACGACCGCACACGTTGAGCTCGAAGCGCGCCTAGCGAAGTACTTTGGCTTTGAGTCCGCGCTGATCACTACGACGGGCTACCAGGCCATGGTTGGGACGATCATGGCGCTGGCGGACAAAGACACCACACTCGTGTTGGATA
>JANNCG010000174.1:0-10317 GCA_031386385.1 Myxococcales bacterium | reverse complement strand
AGTAGTTATTCGAGACCACCACAATGTCCGCGTGGTCGTCCGCATCCACATCTGCGATCACCGGGTACTCCCAGAGCGTCACGGATGTGTTGCAGTTCGAAGTGAGAACGGTCCCGTCATTTCCACGATAAACGCGAAATTGATTCTCGTCTGAGTACACTACCTCAGCGCGCCCATCGCCCTCAAAGTCAAACACGCTCGACCCAGTGATCCTCGACGAGGTGTCTTGCGTCTGAGCAAACCAGAGGACATCACCACGGCGGCCCTCAAGGACCAAATAGTTATACCCGCCCGCGAGCGCTACGTCCGCATCACCATCCCCGTCAAAGTCCGCGATCGTCGGAGGGCCCCCACCGTTAGCGCCCATCGTTGCAGGAAACCGATTGGTCTCAATCGGTCCCCAGACGTTCACTCCCGTGCGCCCATCAAACGCGCGTACAGCGTGCGTTGATGGCTGCACAACGACAAGCTCGGGCTCGCCGTCACCCTGGAGGTCCGCGACCGCGGGATATCCCCTCGGCATGTCCATGCGTGCCCACATCGTGGTTCCGTCCAAGCGAATCACGCGATTGCCGAGAACCAGATCGAGCTGTCCGTCGCCGTCCATGTCCGCAAGTGTGGGTTCTTCGTCGTTGGCTTCTTCAAACCCCACGTTGTTGCGCGGGGCCATAGCAAAACCCGGAAGCACCGTCCCGTCTGCGTGAACCAAGAGATTTCGCACAGCGATCTCCGGCGTCCCATCGTGGTCCATGTCCGCCACTGCGATGGCTGTGCCATAACCACATGGCACGTTGACCATTCGCAACATCATGCCCGTGTTTGAAATAATCGCGAGCTGCCCAGCTCTGTTGTTCATCGCGTCCGCGTCGGTACACGCCATGATCTCTGGCCCAGGCGACATCGGCTCAACATCCGCCACCGCGATGGGCGCGCCCGGAGCCAGTCGATATCCCATATCTCTCACAGGAAATATCCGCGACCCGTCATTTCCACTGACCGCGCGAAGCACCGCGCCTGCCCACTCGCTCGCGCCCGTATGAGCGGTAAACACCACATCGGGAATATCGTTTTGATTGATTAACCCATCCCCATTATCATCCGTTAAGTTCGCCACCATCGCCGGGATCTCAACCTGATTGTGCATTGGCAGAATCGTCGGATCCCCTGTCCACGCCCACTTGATCTGCGGATTAAACATCCCCGGCATGGGACGAAACTCGCATGCCTCGCCCATCGCGCGTGGGAGGCACCGCATAATGGACGCCTCACAGTATTGACCATCGGCGCAACGGTTCACGTCTGAGCACATCCCTCCCGGCGTGACGCACGCTTCGAGATAGCAAACTTGTCCGTCGGCACAGCAGCGATCGCCCATCGGAGTGGTGCACCGGGTACGCATTCCACAAGACAAAACGCAGGTATTCATCTCGCAGCGCTGGTCTCCGGTGCAGCACGATGCGCCGCACACGTTGCCCGGCGGACATGCTGGAGGGACATCCACTGCGGGGGCATCGATCGACACAATGTCGCTGACGGCCGGCCGATCACCGCTCGCGTCCAAACGCGGCGTCACGACGTCCGGAGAGCCGACGCCAGACTCGCACGCAAATAACAACGTACTCAGAGAACCAAAGAAAATCGAGGATCGACGCATAGGCTTACGTCAAGCGATGATGGCACAGGCCAAAAAATCAAGCACCGGATAGTGGCACAGAGACTGCGCCGATTCGGATTCAACGCCGATTCGCGTTTGTCCCCATTTCGATTTCGCGCTGTTCGGGTCGAAAGCTATCGATCCATCGGGACAACCACGGTCGGTTTTGGCGGCGTCGCCGACCGGCGGGGGTCGCTCGGATGCAGCGGCGCGACCGCAGTGCCCACAGCGGTGAACTCAACGACCGGAATCATCGGCCCAAACCACTGTGCTCGTTGTTGCTGATTCATGGGCTGTCGGTGTGCCTCTTCGGTGACAATCATCCCAACAACCCCCGTCGGTGCATCGGGGTGTCCCGGAGGCCACTCGGCGAAGAGGTCCTGCTGCAATCGCTCCATCGCGAGCTCACGTGCGTCAAAAAATGCCCGCGTGTACGGGATAATCTCTGCATTTTGGCCCTGATATTGAGACGCCTCGTTGGGATTGAGTCGATACACACACGACCCACTCGCCACCGTGACGGGCCGATAACCAGATCGCAAGAGCGCGACAAAATCCTGTCCCGACAAGTCACTCGCAAACGGGGCCCCATTCGCGAGACGAAGCGAAGGCGCTCCTCGAAACTCAACCGGACACCGGTCGTGATCAAACCCGATTGCGGTGCCCATCGCGATAAACTTCACCACTTGGTGCCCGCCTCGCCACACGTGATGTTCGAGAGACAAACGCACTCCCACAACCCCCTCACCGTTGAGCTTCGCTGCTTGTTCACGCATGCGGTAGATCGCAAACGCCCTTGCCGCGCGCACCGCTTGGCTCAAGCTCACCACCTCGCCAGTCTGCACCAGAGCAGGGCTTACAGGGGCTAGTAGACTCGCGAACAAGCCCCGTCCCACCACGGTTGTGTCCGCTTCAAACACGCACGATCCAATGACCAAGCCGTGAGGCAAAAATCCCATCCGCGAGATGGCCAAAAACTCGGTCACCGAAAGGTCACTCAGCGCAGGCGTAGGACGTCCATTCATCGCGTTATTCCTTCACTCCGCCAGCACCGTGGACCGCTCGCACCTTGTCGTTCATGCTCAGCACCATTGTGGTTTTTGCCGCTGTTTTCACGCTCCCCGTGCCCGTCATAGGGACCACTGCGGTCCCCAACACAAACAACTCGATCAGCTCACCTGTCTGAAGCGCGGCGTTTCCGATCGCGAGCGGGGTTGCCATGGTCCACGCACCGGGACGCCAGGCGTGCTCTTGCTCGCTCACGGTGACGCCCACGATTCCCGTCGCCCCGAGCGCTTCCGCTTCCCACTGCAGTCGCTCAATGGCCAACTCTCGTGCATCGTAAAGCGCGTGCGTATATCCAGTGAGCTCGTAGCTCTTTGACGCCCGAGCTTGAATCATCTCGGGCGGAACATAGTACACACAGTTGCCCATCACGAACCCCACGGGGCGATAGCCGGACTGAATGAGAGTCCAAAACTCTTGCCCATTCAAATCGCTCTGAAACGGACGACCCTTCGAGTTGGTAAAGTCCTCTCCGCCCTGATGCTTCACGGCGGTGCCGATCGCGATAAACTCAGCCACGTTTTGTCCCAGTGAAAACGCTACTTGTTTGCGCGGCATCGCCCACGGAGGAGGCTTCTGCCCGATCCCCATGCGATTGCAGTACAGCACCCACTGCTGCCAAGCGATCTGCGGCCAACTTCCCAGCCAATTCGACGGAAACCCGGGCATCACACCGCCCACCGGACGAGGCATCCCGACCTCTCGGGCCCACTCTGTCCACTCGCGGTATTGCTGCCACGAAACACGCGCCGGATCGCTGTTGAGGTTCACCTCAATCCGCACCCCAATGATCCCATCAGCGCCCAGCTCGTGAGCCTCTTGCTCCATCCGTGTCATAGCCAACTCTCGTGCATGATATAGCGCACGAGTCATGTCAATCAACTCAGCCCCCGGCTGTCCTCTCGGCAGCTGCGGCAGCTGCGGAACGATTTGATAAATCGACGTCCCCATCACCAACCCGACGGGCTCGAATCCCGCTTGTTTTACAAGCAGAAACTCACTCACACTCAAGTCACTTGTGAAGAGTTTCTTCGCCTTCATCTCTGCGAGACGCTCGTGGGCGTGCTGCGGGAGCTGGGCTCCGGGATACTGATCAATGGGTGGGTTTTGTCCTCCGTTGCTCATCACTGCCCTCCGTCGTCGGCATCGGCGGCGTCTTCTTCGGCGTCTTTGGCAGCCTGCTCGACCTCGCTGCTATCGTCACCTGCGTCGATAAACTCATCCTGTCGTTTCCCGACCGGCATCATGGACAAGATCAACGGCGGAACGTCTGCGTGCACTCTTCGAGCAACGTTGGGGATCCTGCGAATTCCAGTACAAAACCAGCTTACGTCCACGTCGATGTCGTCTCGGTCACATCCATCAAAACCGCATGAGACCTCTTTCACAGTGAGCGTAATGTCACTGCCCA
The DNA here is from genome assembly GCA_031386385.1 of Myxococcales bacterium. Taxonomy (GTDB): domain Bacteria; phylum Myxococcota_A; class Polyangia; order Polyangiales; genus JANNCG01. The sequence continues at coordinate 6,187 of JANNCG010000174.1, read as the reverse complement.
CGACAAACTCTGTCCCAAACTTCATCGCTTGTTCAATCACTCGATTCGCGACGAGATTGCGGGCGGTGACAATGGCGTTGTTTGCATCAACCAACTCTCCCGTTCGCACCGCGCTCGTGGTCGCATGCCACACGTGATAGCGACAAAAGTCGCACAGAAAACAGCACGGCTCGTACCCGTCTTGAGCGAGGGCCCAAAGCTCTTGCCCAGACAAATCAGTGATAATAGGTTGTCCCGGTGGATGGGTGATCCACGGCGCGCGAACGGCGGTCCCCACAACAGTGAACTCAATCACCTCGCCACCATCATCGCCACCTTTGCCGCGTGCACCGATCGTGATCATCCGCTCGCGTAGGTGCGCACCAATCACCGCATCTGCTCTGACAAACGCTGCTTCTTGATACAACCGCGAGATCGCGCGACGGCGTGCATCGCGGTGAGCATCGCTGATGATTTTGCTCTCTCCCGTGGCACCTTTGTAGTCCGCGATCTGACCAATATGGTAAACGCTGCTCCCCATCACCTGCGCAATGGGCTCGCAGTGAACCTCTTTCGCCAGCAAAAACTCAGACACCGACAGATCACTGGTGAACAGTTTTCGCGTGGGTCCGACCTCTTCAAGCAAGCGCTCTTGTGCCCGCAGCGGGATCCCTCCCTGCTCGACAGCCTTCATGCTTGCTCGAAGATCAATCACTGAGGGTGGCATTATTCATTCACCGTCAACACCAGGGTCGGCTGCGGAATCTTATGGTCCTCACGAATCGCAACGACCGCCGTTCCGATGGCGCTAAACTCGATCACGCTGGCACCCCAGGTGTGATTGCTCTCGGTAATATCCACGCCCACAATCCCCTCGGCTGAGAGAGCCTCTGCCTCCGCCTGCATCCGCTCCATCGCCAGCTCACGGGCGTCATAGATGGCTTGCGTGGCCTCAACGAGCTCCATGTTTTGCCCCGGCTGTTGATATCCCTGAGCGTAGCCCTGCTGCTGCTGCATCATCGCCGCCGTTTGCGCGACGTAGTACACACAGTTGCCCATCACTAACCCCAGGGGTCGATACCCTGCGTGCAAGAGCGTCCAAAAATCTTGCCCTGACAAATCGCTGGTAAATGGCTTGCCATTTTTCGTTCGCCAGTTCTCGGTCCCCTCGTGCTTCACCGCCGTCCCGATGGCGACAAACTCAATGATGTTGGACCCCCAAAGGTGAATCGTGACCGTTAAACGAACCGCGACGATCCCATCCGCGCCAAGCGCGTCGGCCTCTTCTTCCATCCGAACCATGGCCAACTCACGCGCGTGATACATCGCTTGCGACAGGGTGGTGAGCTCTTCACTAATCCCTTGCCTAACGGGCTGCCAGCCAATGTGAAAAATGCTGCTCCCCATGACCAGCCCAAGCGGATGAAATCCCACTTCTTTCACAAGCAAAAACTCATTCACTGAGAGATCGCTTGTGAAAAAATGGTGCTGCTTCATGCTCGCGAGACGCTCGCGCGCGTGCTGCGGAAGATCCCCCGCAAACTGGATCCCTCCATAGTTCACGGTCCCGGGCGGCCCTTGATACGGTGGCTGCTGAGTCATTTAGATCCTCCCGTCAACTGTGCAACAACCCACGCTGCGCGGGCGTTGGTATTGGCATAACGTGCAAGCGATTCAGTGAGCTGCGCCACCCATTTGTCTAGCGTGAGCGTGGTGGTCTTGAGCGCGATCCCTCGAACGACCTTCTTGTGCTGCGCTACAACCGACCCTCCTTCTCGCTTTGCGACAAACACGTCCCCTTCAAGATCGATCTCAATCACATGCACCACGGTGCCCTGTGCTTGAATCTTCGTTCGCTCTGAAAAACCAGAGTGAAGCGTGTTTGCGAGCTGCGCGAGAAAGTTCTCCATGTTGGCAAAATCCAACCGCATCCCTTGAGCGATTTGATGGCCATCAATGGCCACGAGCATCTTGCCCTGACAGTACGTGCAAACGTACATCCGACCATCCGCTGGTGGCGCAACCATCGCGCCACAGTTCGTACATTTCACAGGCTGAAGTGACATGAGAGCCTCCGTGCGTAGACACAGAGAGTACTGTCCTCAGTGCTCACATTGCACGTGCTTTGTGCAACCGTCGAGAACGAAGCCGAACGGTTGTCTTGCGCAAAATTCCCCAATTTGCGCCTCAAGCGATGCGCAACCGCTACTGTCGAGTCAGTGTCGTTGAGGTCCCACCCATGTTGTTCACGACCATCATGTTGCCCGTGATTGAGTACGTCGCCGTCGAAGCCGTGAGCCCGGCGCCCATCGTTGGAGTCGTCGCGAGGTTGTCGTTAGGATTTGTGCAGTTCGTCCGTCCTTCGGTGCCTCCCGTTGACGCAGATAGATTGAGCGTATTCACGGCACCGGTCTGCGACGTCGTCCAGGTGATGCCCGTAAACACAATCAACGAGCGACAGTTAGCGTTTTGAGGAGCCGTTGGGAGCACCACCGTCTCCACGCTAAAGCCCAAAGTGTGATCCCCGCGAAACTCCAGAATGACATCGGAGCTGGCTACAAAAGCGGCTCCCGCGCCGAGCGAAGCGCGAAAGTCGGCCTTCCAGCGACCAATAATGGGATCACCGCCGCATCCGGCGGCGAAGACAAACAACGAAACAGCTGCGAATTTAGCGATATTGCGATTCATGATGAGACCCTCTTCGGTTTGAAAGTACGCCCATCTCTCGGGCGAAGCAACTGTGTTGCGCCTGCTTGGTTTGCTTGTGAATTCACTGACGAGTCAGCGTCGCGTTGCCGTCTGAATTCGAAAGAATCAGCTGAGTCCCCGTGATCGTGTACGTCCAGCTTCGCGCACGCGAGGCGTCTGTGTTTGCAGACGTCGCCTGATTTTGCATAGGGTTGCTGCAGTTGGTTCGAGTCTGCGTGGATGCTGTCGGCGCGCTCGCACTCAACGTACTCACGCCGTTTGTGGTGCTCGTCGTCCAGGTCATACCCGTCTCGCGATAAACGATCAGACAGTTTTGATACGTCAGCGCCCCCGGCATCACGACCACAGTCAGCGTCGTCTCTGCGGTGCGATCACCACGAAACTCGACTAAAAAATCTGCAGAAGTCACGCTGCCAGCGAAGATCCCCAGATACGGTCGCCAGTCCCCTTTCCACCGGCCCATGATGGGATCACCACCACAACCCATGCTCGCCATCAGTAGACTTGCACCGACAAATTTTGCGACCGAGCGACTCACCGTTGTGTTCATTGTTCTGCAAAGATACCTGCAAATTCGACGAAATTCTACCGCAGACAGCCCTCGCTTCGAATGTGCTAGTTTTGCGCGATCAAACAAAACTATGTTGCGCCCTCGCATGAAAACCGTTTTGTTTATCCACGGTCTTGAGTCAGGCCCCAATGGGCATAAGCCCAAAGCTCTCGCAGAGGCTGGCTTTCGGGTCGTAAGCGATCAGATGCCCTGCGGTCGAAGGCATGTGATACGTGATCCGGCTGTTATTGCAGGGTTCGCCGTCGGAGTCATTGGGCTGGCTATCAGCACAATACGCGGCGGACTTCGAGGTCTCGCAAAGGCATCGCTGTTGGGCAGCGCAATATTGCCCATAGCCTATACGCTTACCGTCCGCCGGGCCTTCTCGCGAAGCCTCGAAGTGCAGCGAAACGCCCTGGCGAATAACACCATTGACCTGGTTGTTGGCTCGTCATTTGGGGGAGCCGTCGCCCTTGAGCTTTTGCACTCTCGCCTGTGGACTGGCCCAACGATCCTGCTGTGCCCTGCGCACCAGTTGGTTGCGAGCCGATCGAAGTCACCCGCCCCACTTGGTCTCTCCGCCCTCGGCGACGTATCGAATGTCTTAGTGGTTCATGGACGAAGCGACCAGACCGTCCCGATTGAGCACTCGCGTGCGTTGGTCTCAGGCTCAAACGCACGGCTAATTGAGGTCGAAGACAATCACCAACTCACCGCGACTGCCACGGCCGAGGGTCTCGCCGAGTGGATCTCCTTCGTGTGCCCATAACGGACAGTCGACAAGACCGCTAGACCGGCTCGGTTTCATGCCGAAGCCCCACGAGGGCGATGGCGGCGGCGAACAGGGCTGCGACCGCAGACACATCAAACACCAGCTTGATTCCACCCCGATTGACAAGAGCGGCGGCCAATAAGAGGGACAGACCCGTCGCGACACCAAACGTAACGGTGGTAAAAATTCCCTGTGCACTCGCGCGGACGGTGCCTCGGGCCTCTTTCTCAACGAGGCCAACGGCGGCGACGTAGAAGGCTCCGAAAGACAGCGCGTGCAACACTTGCAAGCCCATGATTGCGAGAGGAGTCGTGCACCGCCCCAAGAGCACCCAACGCAGGGCGCTCGCAACAAAAGCGATAGCCATGGTTCGTGCGGGTCCCGTACGTTGAACCCACGCAGAGGCGAAGGCCATAAAAGCGACCTCGGACAGCCCTCCGACAACAACCGCTACACCGGCGATGGTGCCAGAGGTTTTCTCTGCAGCCCAAGGCGAATACAGGTTGTCATACGAAGAGAGGCCAAGCTGATGAAGGGCCGAGCACAGGAGCAAAATTCGGTAGCGCGGCCGCCGCACCAACAACCCCAAATCTCGCCAAATTCCGTGCTTTGTGGCACGCACAACACGCGCGAGCCCAAAGAGCGTAAAGAAGGCTAAAAGCGTCGCAATCAGCGTCGTGCTGAGCAACATTTTGGTCGCGTGCCGCTGAAACATCGCACCCGCAGCCAATGCTCCAAAGCAATATCCCACGGTGCCCCAGAGCCGCAGTCGGCCGTAGGCAATATTGGCGCTCGCTGCAGCGTCGAGTGCGAGTACATCCGTGAGCGAGATCGCCGGTCCTCTAAACGCAATAAACGCCGCAAAGCCCACCAGCCACGGCCACCCCGGGGGCGTAAGCAACATCACCACGAAGATCGCGGCGACCGGAAGCGAGGTCAACATCAACACGTCTCGTGGTGAGCTGCGCGAGTCCACAAGCCCGGTCCAAATTGGCGTGCTCACAACCCGTATCAACCGCGTGAACGAGAGAAACAAAGTCGCCCCGCTCAACGTCAAGCCTGCTTGCCGCAAAAGCGTAGGCGCGAATGGGCCAAAGAGCCCAAAAGAGCCATAAAGCGTGAGAAATAAGAGAGATACGAAGAAAACCTCTCGACGCGAGTTCGGGGTGGACACCGGCCGCGAGTGCCTAACACAATTCTGCCACATGCAACTCACCCATCGTCCCCGACGCCTTCGGCGTACACCCTGGATTCGAGATCTTGTGCGCGAGTCCGCACTTCACACCGAAGACCTCATCTGGCCCGTGTTTGTGATCGAAGGTCACAACACGCGACAACCCGTGGTCAGTATGCCGGGTGTTGACCGACTGAGCATTGATCTGCTCGTTGACGCAGCGCAGGAGGCTCACTCGGTAGGGATCCGTGCCCTCGCAGTGTTTCCTGTGATCGATCCGTCGCTGAAAAATCTTGAGGCCACGCTCGCGCTGGATCCCAACAACCTTACATGTCGCGCTGCACGCGCGCTGAAGAAGGCCGTTCCGTCCTTAGGACTGATCGCCGATGTGGCGCTTGATCCGTTCACTTCTCACGGTCACGACGGATTGTTGCGTGACGGCGAGATCGTCAACGATCCGACCGTTGAGGTCCTGCAAGAGATGGCCGTAGTCCTCGCACAATCCGGCTTTGACGTTGTCGCCCCTTCGGACATGATGGACGGAAGAATTGGCGCCGTGCGCGCAGGGCTTGACGCGTCTGGGCTCGAAAATACCAGCATTTTGTCCTACGCCGCGAAGTACGCGAGTGGATTTTATGGCCCCTTTCGCGACGCGGTGGGCTCAGCGAGCGCGCTCGGGCAAGGAGACAAACGCACCTACCAAATGGACCCCGCCAACAGTGACGAAGCGCTTCGCGAGGTGAGACTCGACATTGAGCAAGGAGCCGACATGGTGATGGTCAAACCCGGAATGCCGTACCTAGACATCGTTCAGCGGGTAAAGGCTGAGTTTGGTGTCCCGACGTTCGCGTACCAAGTCAGCGGCGAGTACGCCATGATGCGCGCAGCTTGTGAGCGCGGCTGGCTTCAGTGGGATCGCGTCATCCTTGAGAGCTTGATCGCATTTAAGCGCGCAGGCGCTGATGCAATCCTCACCTACGCTGCCGTCGAGGTCGCGCAAATG
>JANNCG010000166.1:0-4297 GCA_031386385.1 Myxococcales bacterium | reverse complement strand
GGGCTGCCTTTCCGGGGCAGACCGAAGGCGCGCGAGGACTCACGACCACACACGCTCAAACCAGGACGCAAGGCGTGGGCGTTTGGCACATCGGTGGATCACATGTGACCACGCGGCGAACCGTGCTGACGCAGATGATCGATGTGACGGGGGACGGGCTGCCCGATCGCGTTGAGAGCAGCAACAACGGCACCTTTATCAGCGTGTTTGCAAACCTCGGCGATCGATTTGCGGAGCCTGAAGACTGGCGCACCGGCCCGTGGGATCCTGCGGTGGTCGCCGTGAGTGGGGACGAGGCGCTTGAGGTCGCAGAGGGCGAGTCGTTCAGCGCGAGCGGTAGTTTTCCGGGTCGACTCTCGCTGGGATTTATCGGAATTTCTGGCGGCGGTGGCGGTCAGTTTTCGCACACGGATACGCAAAAACGCATCGAGCTCACGGACATTAATGGCGACGGTCGCGTAGACCAAGTGGCGCAATCCAGCACGGGCAACGCGTTGCACGCGCGTATCAACCCCGTTGGCCCATGGAATCAACTGCGCGCCATTCGCTCGCCCATCGGCGGCAGCATTGAGCTTGAGTATTCACGCGTAGGCAACTTCGTCGCGGCGGATCCCGCAGCCCGGGTGGATATGCCGAACAACCAGTGGGCTCTCTCATCGGTGACTGTGAACGATGGCAACGGCAACGGCGAGCAGCACGTGCGCACGCAGCGCTTTGCTTACGCATCGGGCTTCTACGACCGCGTTGAGCGCGAGAATTATGGCTTCGCCGAGGTGCGTGTCACCCGCGAAGACAACGCGCTGATCACCATGCGCTTTCATACGGAGGACTACTACCGCAAGGGACTGCTCAGAGAGACCATCCTCACACGAAATCCGGCAGGAAATCTCGGTTTAAACAACCAAAATGTCTGGTCCAGAACGGTCTCTGCATACGCTGCGCCGAGCGCTGTCGTGCTGCAAAATCGTGCCAGCTTCTTTCCGACTCGCACACAAGAGACTCAGTACTTTTATGACGGCTCTTCAAATAGCCCGCTGGCGTTTTTGAAGTCCACGCAAGTTCGCTTTTTCTATGACAGCAAGGGTCGCCTTGAGCGCACAGAGAGCGACAACGACGAGAACACCCCTGCATTGGGCGAGCTCCCCGCGCGCAACGACGACGTGGTGACGACGGTCAACTATTGCGAAGACGACGAGCGCAACTTGCATCGCCCTCGCGTGGTGAGCGTTCTTGACGCGCAAGGCAACATCCTTCGCGAGCGCACCGCGAGCTATGACCAACACTGCATCTTGGTGAGCATGGAAGATCGGCACGTTGGCGGGATCAACCCCACGACGGGACAACCGTACAACAATTCTGCCGGTGAAAATCCACGCACTACGTATGTCCACGATGAGTACGGCAACATCGTCAAAGTCACAGACGCGACGGGATTCTTTAGAAGCTATACATACGACGGAGTGACACGCACGTACCGTGAAACGGTGCTGGACAGGCATGGCTACAGCTCAGTGACGGGCTGGGACTTGCGCTGGGGCATCGTCAACGCCGTGACGGATATCAATAACCAGAGCACTCGGTTTGAGTTTGATCGGTTCGGTCGAATGCTTGAGGCGTACGGCCCTACAGACTTGGCCGGGACGCCGACGATCTCGTTTGAGTATGTGCTTCGCAACACAGGCGGGCCTGATGGCTTGAGCTATGCGATCACGCATCACAAAGACGTGCAGCATCCCGCAGACCCGATCGACACGATCACGTTTGTGGACGGGTTTGGGCGTGTGGTGCAGACGAAGATGGACACGGAGGTGGCCGATGCGCAGGGTGCTCCGCGAGTGGGTCGTGTGATGAGCGCACATGTGGACTATGACAGCATGGGAAGAGTGCTTCGGCAGTGGCAACCGTGGTTTGATGCGCTCGCTGTTGGGCTCACGTCCGCGGCGGATATTCCCGTGGGCGTGGCGACTGAGATGCAGTACGACGCGCTCAATCGGGTGACTCGCGTGCGTGCGCCAGATGGTAGCGTCGCGACAACTGAGTATGGCTCAACGACGCTAGACAACACGCGGCGATTGACCACCACGGTCACCGATGCCTTGCGACGCAACGCGGTCACGTACCACTTGGTCGATGGCAGCGTGGCGGGCATTTTGCAGCACAACACGGTGACTCTGCCCAACGGAAGTTCCGCTCCGCGAGACCTCACCACGAGATACTTTTATGATCCGTTGGGACGGTTAGAGCGAACGGTGGATGCGGACACCCACGCGACGACGGCGCAGTACGACTCGCTCGATAACATGGTGACGCTTGAGTCTCCAGACATGGGGCGAAGCGAGTGGAGGTACACGCAATCGGGTGATCTCGAATCGCGCGAAACGGCGAATCTTCACGCACTTGGTCAGCGAATAACCTATCAACGCGACTTTCATCGCTTGTCGCGGGTGGTGTATCCAACGACTTCGGCGACAGAGCTGTTTTACGGCGACGCGGGCGCAGCAAACAACGGCGCTGGGCGGTTGATTCGCAGGGTGGACTCTGCGGGTACCACGATGCTTGAGTACGGTCCGCTCGGTGAGGTGTTGCGCTCGCAGCAGCATCTCGTAGCAGCTGGAACGTCGCCCGCGATCGACACGGACATGCGCTTTGCCTTTGATCCATTTGGCAGGTTGCAAACGGTGCAGTATCCCGACGCGGAGGTCATTCGCTACGGCTACGATTTTGGTGGAAACTTGCAGTCTATTCGCGGCACACCCGCCGGGCGGCCGGAGCGGGTGTACGTGCAGCGTATCGCTTATAACGAGTTTGGCCAGCGGGCGAACATCACCTACGGCAACGGCGTCACGAGTGACTTCACTTATGATCCAGCGATGCGGCGCTTGACGGACGCAGTGAGCAAGGGCAACCCGTTGGGTACCTTTCAGAGCTTGCACTATGCGTACAATCGTGTGGGAAACATCACACGAATCGACAACAACCTTCCATCGCCGATTGGGCTCGCAGGCAACGGGTTTCAGAAGTTTGAGTACGATGACCTTGATGAACTCGTGGGCGCCACGGGTGTGCATCGCATGCAGGCAGCGAACCCCGCAAGGACGGACGTGCGAAGATACTCGCTCGCGATGGCCTACGACGGGATCGGAAACATCCTTCGCAAAACGCAGACCGACACGCTCAATCCAGCAGTCGGACCCAACGCTGCGGTGGCTGCCACGAGCTACGACTTTGAGTACACCTACGGTGGAGCGCGACCCCACGCCGCCACAATCATTGGAAATAGACGGCTCATTTATGATCCCGACGGCAACCAGACGGATCAACAAACGCTCGCTGGGGTGCCATTGCGGCACCAGAGCTGGGACGAAGAGGACAGACTGCTCTCGGTGCAAGATGGCAACGGCACGCCGGTCACCTTTGTGTATAACGCCGATGGCTCACGCACGCACAGAGTGAGCGCGACCGGCACCACGGTGTACGCGAATCAGTACTGGACCGTCCGCAACGGGAGCGAGGTCACCAAGCATGTCTTCGCAGGGACGCAACGAGTGTCGAGCACCGTGGGTGTGAGCAACGGCGGCGATGTCCCCGGAGGCAATGAGCGGCAACTTTGGTATCACTCGGATCACTTGCAGAGCACGCAGTTTGTCACAGGCGTGAGCGGCGCGGTCGAGGAGCACTACGAGAGCTTTCCGTATGGAGAGCCTTGGATTGAGCAGAGCACGGTGAGTGCCGCGCAGCGAACTGCGTATCGATTCACGGGCAAAGAGTACGACAGCGAGACGGGCTTGTTCTACTTTGGCGCGCGATACTTCGATCCTCGCACTTCGCAGTGGGAGAGCGGGGATCCCGCGTTGGGGATGAACACCAGCGCGGCGAATCGCTGGGCTTATACCTACGGCAACAACTCGCCGTTGAGGATGCGCGACCCGGATGGACGTGAGGGAGAAGTCGTCGAGTGGGCAGACAGGATTCTTACCGGGCTGACGGCAGCGATTCGCGATGCCCCTCCGATCGCCTATTTCATCCCGTACCTCGGACCGGTTATGGGTTGGCATCAAGCGACGGAAGGCGCGATAAGGGCAATCACTGGGCGCGACCCAATGAACAATCGAGTGATTCCACCAACCGAGCGCGTCCAGGGCGCGATAAGCGCTGGGCTCCATCTCGGAATCACTGCTCGAACGTCGGGATCTGGAGGGCGTACCGCAGCTAATGAGCCTCCGGCACAGGGAGGCAGTCGAGCAGCACCGGTGGCCGCCGTAGAAGGCGCGGAAGCAACGGTCAACACGTCGACTCG
>JANNCG010000159.1:0-2063 GCA_031386385.1 Myxococcales bacterium | reverse complement strand
TCGATGTCGAGCAGCCACTCCTTCGTGCGTGTCTCACGAAGCCTGACCGTGCGCCCGACGCGTGCTTTGTGGCAACAATTGCGGAGTCAACGCGTCGCGGAAGTCGACGCTGACCCGTTGAAAACGGGAGATCAAAAGGGGCCGCGATCAACGGGGGCGTTGCGCCAGGGGCCGTCCTAAGCAGTCGTCCTCGGGCGACAGACAACGGCCTGCAGGGTGCTTCCGGCGTTTCGACGGACGGTCATTGGTGGACTCTCCGCGTGTTCTGTCGAGATCGAATGACGGTAGGATCGCCGAATGACCGAGCCGCTAAGCCCGCCACATAAAAATACTTCGAGCACACAGAACAACAGCACGGCTTTGGCAGAGACCCCGTCAAGACCACTGGCCGGTGCGGCGGACCAGAAAACCGCAATCGTCGCGAAAAAACCCAACAAACGGGCCCATGCCGATATTATTGCGGTAGCTGTGGCGCTCGGATGCGCCTTGGGCCTGGGATGTTCGCTGCGGGAAGCAAAGAACTGGCCACCGCAGTTATTCCTCGCGGTGTTTCTCTACGTGACCTTAGTCACGATGGTCGGTGTCCTGTTTAAATTTTCAAACAAGGACAGCGAAGCCAACGCCGGGACGCCCTGGGTCACAGGCTGGACTGTCGTGCTGTTTTTCATCGCGTTAGGTTGTCCTTACACTGCATTTATTCTTGGTGACAGCACGCTCACGACAAGTCTCAACGCGCTCGGGTCTGCGATGTTCATCGCGAGCTACGCGTTCGTTAGTGGCGTCGATAATAGTCCCGAGACGGCCAAGCTCTGTCGTTGGAAAGATCTCGTGTTGGCTCGCGCAATTCCGCTCGTGTTGCTCGCCTGGATTGCGCTTATCGCAATGCGGGTCAACCAACTCGTCGGTGTCATGAACGAAAATCCTGGCAACATCAACTGGACCGACCACGCAAAGGAGTTGTCGGATCTCGGCCGCGCTCCCGCTGTCACGCTTGTCAGCTTGGGCGTGCTTCTCGTTCTCTTCTGGTGGCTTAGGCGGCTCACGCACGATGCACTGTCGGTCGATGTCTCCGCAGAACGAAGCTTTGCTCTCGATTCGAAGACCGAAGACTCCGTGGGCGTTGCGTTGTCCGGCGGAGGCACGAGGGCGATGACGATCGCGCTCGGAGTGCTCTCCGCGCTTGCAGACGCGGAGGTATGGAAGAGCGTCAAGTGGATTAGCTCTGTTTCCGGTGGAACCTGGGCGTCAGCGGCTGCGTTCTCGCAGGCCGCAAAGCACCCCAGTTTGAGCGCACTCGACACGGTGACGGAGACCATTAAGCGCGTGCGACTACAACGCTCGCGGTTCATGGGTCGCAACCAAGTCCACGGAATGCTGGCGCTCGCAGCACGCTCGCTGCTGAGCGCGGCGGCGCAGGCGACTGGCGTCGTGGTGATCGCGCTCACGCTCGTACTCTGTGCGCTGTGCGCGACCCGAATGGTCGACGAGCGCGATTGCCCCCGAAGCAGGGCGTGGACGGAAGCGCACCACTGCGGGCTCTCTTTGCAAACCGAGATCTATTGCCCCGACGAGCCAGTGGTTTCGCCGGGATTGGGACAAACGGTCCTGTCGCTACTTCACCACGGGCCCTTTCGACGGACAATCGAACCGTTGCCGCTTGAACGACCACGCCGGCCCAGCACGCAGATTTGGGACTCGCGATACCACCGCGACCCCCTTGCTCAGCCGACAGCAGACGGCAAACCATGGCCAGTATTCGTGAGAGTACGAATCGGAATTGCAGCTCTCTGGCTGTTCGCCGTCGTCTACGCTGCACTCTCGCTGATCAGCGCATGGCGGGTGGAGCACAGTTTCAAACGGGTCGTCCTTGTGCTTCGAGCCGGCGGGGCGGTGGCGGTCGTGACACTCGTCACGCTACTGTTCGTAAACGGCGTGGCATTTCTGGTCGCAGTCGGAGGCTTCTTGGCGAGCGCCGTCGCGTTCACATTGTGGAGAATCGCTCCGGCGGCGACGCCTAAGCTACTTCTCGGTACGTTCTTTTCGTCCATTGGCGCGGGACTCTC
>JANNCG010000146.1:0-5031 GCA_031386385.1 Myxococcales bacterium | reverse complement strand
CTAGATTCACAATGCCGAGGTCTACACCAAGCCATTCTGTGGGGACAATCGCAGGCAGTGTGAGACTCTCGACGGCCTCATCGACAGTGACGAACAGATACCATCGACCTTTTCGAAGCACCAGGTCCGCTTGTCCCCAAGCAAGATTGAGTCGCTCTTTGTGTGGTCCGCCCGTAGCGAACGCGATCACCTCTCGTCCGTCAAGTGTCAGGATCGACACGCTGTTGTCCGCCTTTTTGAGCCGCGATAGAACGCGTGCATCATACGGAACCGCACCACGAGATCGAAACGTGGGACGGATGCTTCTGTCGCGTTGGTACGCTTCGCAGACCTTCGCGATTGCACGCACGACCATTTGCGCCGACAACTCAAACTTCGCGCGGACGGTTTGATAGTGTTTTTTTGAAGCTCGTACTTGCTTGTGCACTTCGCCAGAAACGCCTCGCCCGCAAGCCAGTCACATGCCTCATTGAAACGTTTCATCGTCGCCAGCAGCGCCTCCCGCTGCTTCGCTGAAGGCAACAACTTCATCACCGCCACAAGCTTCACTCATCATCATCTACCAACCAATGTGCCGCCTGTCCAACGACACAAGGCGTCAGATGACATTCTTCGTCACACGAAATACCGCAGCCCCGATGCCGCGAATCGATTGCTGTGGCCAATTCCTCCCCGGACTGAAGTCCAGGGCATCGTGCGCTGTCGAAAGCCCAACAACATGAAGGGTGAAACTCCCTTTCGAAAGGATAGAACGTCCCTTTTGCTGAGCGACAACTACATCTCGCCATAAGTGACAACTACATCTCGCCGCTCCTAGGGCCATGAACAGAGCCGTTAAGCTGGCCTCGGATCGAGGTCAACCATGCGGCGAGTCACGGATCAACAGGTGAGAAAATTAATGGACGAAATCAATCAAGAACGCACGATCGAGCAAGCAGCGCTGAAGGCTGGCATGCATCGAGAGACTGCGCGCAAGTACCTCAATTCGAATGTCATGCCATCGACGATGAACCAACCCCGCACGTGGAAGACGCGGCCCGACGCCTTCGACGCACAGAAGGACCGCATTGCTGAACTTCTCAGCGAGCATCCGCAGATCGAGGGCAGAACGTTGTTGCGACTTCTGGACGCTGAATTTCCTGGGCAGTTCGACGAGAGCCAACTTCGAACGTTGCACAGAAGGATTGAGCGGTGGAGAGTCTCGCAGGACGATACGGCGCTGGCGATGCTTGCCCAGCGACATGTCCCGGGCGAAGCTGGACAAACCGACTTCACTTCCACATCGGAGCTGCAGATTACCATCGCCGGCAAGCTCTTTGCCCATCTGCTCGGCGTGTTTGTGCTGCCTTTTTCCAACTGGATGTGGGTCACGGTGTGCCTCTCAGAGTCGATGCTTGCAATCCGTAACACCGTTCAACGCGCGCTGTTTCAGCTTGGCCATGTCCCGAAGTTTCATCAAACCGACAACTCCACCGCCGCAACCCATCAGATCGCCAAGGAGGACATCATGCGTTCGGCAAAGCGTACTTTTAACCGCGAGTATCTCGCACTGATGAATCACTTCGGCATGACACCGAGGACCATCAAGGTCGGCGAGAGTCATCAAAATGGCGACGTCGAAGCGGGCAACGGCGCATGCAAGCGTGCCATTGAACAAGCGCTGATTCTCAGGGGTAACAGAGACTTTGCGTCGCAGATAGAGTACCAGCAGTTTCTCGATGAGCTCAACCGAGCCCGAAACAAAGGGCGTGGCATACGAGTGGCTCAAGAGATCAACGCGATGCCACCGCTCGCGGTTAACAAGCTGGTAGAATTTATTGAAGAGCGCGTCACTGTCAGCACGTGGAGCACCATCAGCATTCGCAAAAACTGTTATTCGGTGCCTCCGCGCTTGATCGGTCAACAACTGCGTGTACGGCTCTTTGAGGATCACATCGAAGCGTACTTTGGTGATCACTGCGAACTGCACTGTGAGCGGATTCGCGGCGAGGGAAAACGATCCATTAACTATCGACATGTGGTTTGGTCACTGTTGCGAAAGCCCGGCGGATTTGCACGGTATGTGTATCGGCAAGAGATGTTTCCAACACAAAACTTTCGGCGCGCGTTTGACGCCATTGATGCAAGCAAACAAGAAGTCGCGCGAGACCGCGAGTACCTTCGGATTTTGCACTTGGCCGCGAGCACGATGGAGAGCGACGTCGATGCAGCGCTCTCGTTATTGATGGAGCAATCAGAGCCTATTACCTATGAGCGTGTGAAGGAACTTGCCGATAGCCGACGACGACCAAGCGTGCCAACGCTTGAGCCGATGAAGCCGGAATTGTCGGAGTATGACGCACTGATTGCGGCGGTGTGCGCATGAGCGCCGCAGAGACACAGGGCGTTCGTGGCGCTCTCTCGGCGATGCTCCGCGGACTGAAACTGCCCACGATGCACAACCACGCGGAAGAGGTCGCGAGCCGTGCGGAGCGCGAGAGTTGGGGCTATGAAGAATACCTGCATCATCTGTGCGAACTCGAACTATGTGAGCGAAAACGCAGACGGATCGAGCGCAACCTGAGAGCGTCTGATTTTCCGATGGAGAAGACAGACGCGATGTTGGTGCGAAAGAAGTTGCCGATATCGGTAGCACGGATGCTTGGCACGTTGTTCGAAGGCGAGTGGGTCGGACGCGCAGAGAACCTACTCATCTTTGGTCTTCCAGGTCGCGGAAAGACTCATGTGGTGAGCGCGATCGGGCACGAGTTGGTGCGCCGTGGACATCGCGTGTTGTTCACTCAGACGTACTCATTAGTGCAACGTCTGCTGCTGGCAAAGCGCGAATTGCGGCTAGAAAAGCTGATCAATGAGCTGGATTCCAACGACTTGGTAATCCTGGACGACATCGGCTATGTGCAGCAGAGCCGCGAGGAGATGGAGGTGTTGTTCACGTTTTTGGCAGAGCGATACGAGCGCAGAAGCGTGGCGATCACGAGCAACTTAGTGTTCAGCGAATGGAGCAAGATCTTTAAAGACGAGATGACCACCGCTGCCGCTATTGATCGCGTCGTACACCACTCCATCATCATCGAGATGGGCAACCGCAGCGTGCGTGCAGAACACGCCGAGCTCGCTCAACTCCGGGCAGCGACAACTACCCCAACGACAACTACTCCAACGACAACTACCAACGAAAAAGACGCAAAGATCACAACAACTGAGGTGGACCCCATTCTTAGGACCACCGCGGCGTGTTGCTAAGGTGGAAACCTGCGTCCGTTTCTGGTCTTCGTGTTAAAGGGAAATTTCTTTCTTTCGCCGCGAGACGACCTTCTACCGAACTAGCCCCCGATCCGTCCAGCGTCATCGTTTTTGTGCGGATCTGGCGTCGTTGAACGAGCTGATCAGCCCGCACGCGAGACATCACCGACGTGCGCTGTTCGCCCTCAGTCCATCACGGTAAAACGCAGCGGGCGTTTGGTACCCGAGCGCCTGGTGAGGACGCTCGGCGTTGTAAAACCGAAGGTGTCGACCAATGCCCAACCGCGCTTCGCCCAGATCGTCGTATGCGTGCAAGTACACCTCTTCGTACTTCAGCGTGCGCCACAAGCGCTCTACAAAAATGTTGTCGAGGTATCGTCCCTTGCCGTCCATGCTCACTTTGACTTCGCGCTTTAGCAGTTCACCAGTGAAGCATTCGTCGGTGAACTGCGAGCCCTGATCGCTGTTGAACACTTCCGGCTGCGCAAAGCGTTCGAGCGCGTCTTGCAACGCTGACACGCAGAACGAACTATCCAAAGTGTTGGACAGCCTCCACGACAACACAAGACGGCTGTGCAGATCCATGATCGCTACCAAGTATCCGAACCCACGCGCCATGGGAATGTACGTAATGTCCGTCGCCCACACTTGATTCACCCTGCAAATTTTCACGCCCTTGAGCAGGTATGGAAACTTCGGGTGCTGCTTGTTCGGGCAACTTGTGTTTGGTTTAGGCGCGCAGGACTCCAGACCCATGACGCGCATCAATCGTTGAACGCACTTGCGATTAATGGGTTCGCCTCGCGCGCTCAGCTCATGCGCGATTTTGCGACTGCCGTAGAACGGTGATCGCAGATGCATCTCGTCGATGGACCGCATCAGCGCGAGTTCGTCGGTGCTCACAGCGTTGGGTGTGTAGTACATCGACGATAGGGAGACGCCGAGTAACTCACACTGGCGACGCACCGAGAGCATTGCCCGTGGATCGATCAGGGCACGGCGATCAGCTAGCGCCGACGCTCGAGCCCTCGTGCTAAAAAATCGCGCTCCATCGTCAGCTCGCCGATCTTTTTGAGTAGCTCATCTTCGCGCTCAGTGCTGCCACCAGTGGCAGCCATCTCCGAATCGAACACCAGCGCGGCCTGCGCGATGAACTGTTTTTTCCACTTGTAAATCTGGTTCGCGTGGAGGCGATATTTTTTCGCCAGGACGCTGACTGTGTCCTGTTCGCGAATGGCCTCCAGCGCGACCTTGGCTTTAAATGCGGGCGTGTGATGGGTGCGATTACTTTTCATGCATAGCTCCTGTTTGTCGTGAGGAGCAGGCTTCGTCAATCCACCTTAGCCACTGGTCCGAAATTTGGGGTCCACTTCAGGTGACGAACCCACTCCGGGACCAAGCCTCGCCCGCGGCTATGGGCACTCGTGCTCGCCGCGACCAAAATCGAGCACAGCACGACAATGTGGACTACTCGACGACGATTCATTGAAGTGCAAGTATGGCATCCTAATACGCTGGCTGCACCGGTATGCACCCCATGGTGGTGAATCCTCTCCGGCGCGTTGTTGAAAGAATAAAACTCCATGAAATCCATTCGAATTCACACAGGTGCTCCGTGGGAGAAGCATGTTGGCTACTGCCGGGCCGTCAAGCGAGGGCCGATCATCGCAGTGTCCGGTTGCGCGCCTGTCGCTCAAGACGGAAGCACATTCGCGCCCAACGATCACTATGCGCAAGCGAAGCGCTGTCTTGAAATCGCCCTTGCGGCGTTGAGCGAGCTGGGTGCTG